>NZ_JAEQDD010000022.1:102049-104007 GCF_020737885.1 Microcoleus sp. PH2017_34_RAT_O_A
AGGTGCGTCGCCCGCTCGATTTTTGATGTTTGGCTAAGGATTTTTTGTGGCGACACACCCGAATACATGATTGTAGGCGATCGACTTTATTTGCGATCGATAGCTTCAGGAATTTGTCTGCTTAACAGTCACCGTCAGTTGAAAACCGAGTGGTAACTGCTCAAAAACCGCTGAAAAAATACAAAAACCGCTGGTAAATCAGTGAATAGGAAGGCTGGAACCACCTAAAATCGTTGGCTATCGTTCAGATTCTCGAAAATCACCAGCGGTTATTGAGTAGTTATATATAAACTCTAATTAAATGTTTTGTATGTAGTCAATAATTCTTCTCCAATATACTAGATTGTGTTAACATAAAGTTTAGATGCGTTCGCCCTGAGTCTAACCCAACGCTCAGTAAATCCACCTGCTAATTCAACGTCAAGTATGGATAGCTAAAAAACTTACTGTATATATATCTTCTTCCTTCTTCCTAATGACGGCAGAACTGATGGGTAATCGGTAATCAATGATGGGTAATCGGGAATTCTATCCGTTACATCCGTTACATCCGTTACATCCGCTGCCGAACTTCCTTCTTCCTTCTTCTTACAATGCCCAATTTTAGATACTCGTCGCTGATAAACGCCACCGTTGAAACAGTCTGGAACTTTTACGAAAGGCCGGATATTCTGCAACTGTTGACTCCGCCTTGGCAACCGGTGAAAATCATCCGCCGCGAAGGGGGACTCGATGTGGGGGCTGTGTCAGAATTTCGGCTGTTATTGGGGCCGATTCCAGTAAAATGGGTGGCGACTCATACTGAATGCGAACAATATCGCTTGTTTGTTGACGAACAAACTGAGGGGCCGATGGCACGTTGGACTCACCGACACGAGTTTACCACAGAAAATGGCCATACCCGATTGACAGATGCGATCGCATTTTCGATACCGGGCGGCCCGATTGTCGATTTGCTGTTAGGTTGGTGGGTAGAAATACGGTTAACTGATATGTTTCGCTACCGCCACGAAGTCACTAAGCGAGAGTGCGAAAAAAATGCAAATAATGGCTGAAAATTTTCATGCAGATTTAGTATAATTCATAAACTTGGAAGCTGCTGCTTCGACAAAAGCCCGAAAAAGTTCGCAGTTTGGGAGACTTTTTGGCGACATTTCTGGATGCCACTGAACTGCTACCATCCAAGGGTGATATTTGTATTCGATTGCTTCTATTAAACCGTCGGGTGCTCGTGCTACAATTTGCCAGCCGGGAATCATTGTTTGTACGGCTTGATGGTGCCAGGAAACGACGTTTGTAGAGGTAGTTCCCATGATTTTTGCTAGCCGGCTGTCGGGGTCTATTTTAATGATATGCTCGATCGCACGAATCGGGTTTTCTTGTCGGTGATTCACCTCCTCTCCGTAAGCATCCGGTACGTGCACGACCAAATTCCCCCCGCTGGCTACATTCAGGACTTGCATTCCGCGACAAATCCCCAACACGGGTATGTCAGCCCTCAAAGCTAGCTTAGCTAAGCTTAACTCAAAATTGTCGCGTTCTGCGTTAACCGAGTAAACCGTGCGATCGACAAAACCGCCATAAAGTTCTGGATTGATATCTCCACCACCTGAAAAAATCAAACCATCTACGGCATCAAAAATACTAGCCGGATCTAATTGATTGGGAGGCAGTAAAATTGGAATACCACCTGCTGCCTGCACTGCATCAATATATGCTCCGTTGAGGCAATATTCGCCTGCTTGACTGCGACAGTAAGTTGTGATACCAACGATGGGATGTTTTTTCATTTTTTAGAGAGTGGGAGATAATTATTTACATTAGTTCTAGGATATTCTAGTATTATCAATAAGTTTTTCTTGCACGGGCTAGAAGCCCATGCCACCAGAAAATTTACTGATTGTGGAACAGGCATCTTGCCTGTTTTTTGCACGGGCTAGAAGCCCATGCCACCAGAA
>NZ_JAEQDD010000022.1:104045-109474 GCF_020737885.1 Microcoleus sp. PH2017_34_RAT_O_A
ACAGGCATCTTGCCTGTTTTTTGCACGGGCTAGAAGCCCATGCCACCAGAAAATTTACTGATTGTGGAACAGGCATCTTGCCTGTTTTTTGCACGGGCTGGAAGCCCATGCTACAAGAAAATTTACTCATTGTGGAACAGGCATCTTGCCTGTTTCTTCCATTATGACGCTCAATTCCTAGATTAAACTGAGCATTTCCTGCACTGCTGTCTAATTTGTAACAATTTTAGGATTATTTTCAGGCAGCGGTGGGCGGGTACACAGATAAGCCAATGGCCCGAACAGGGGCACTAATGTTACTGCCCAAAATGCTATTGAATTTTGCACTCCTCGGCGCGCCATATCGTCGGTTAATAAAGCAGGAAATAGCAGGGAAAGCAGACAAAAGTCTAAACTCATCACGTGGATAAAACGGCTGGTTTGCCACTGCCCAACAAAATCAGACCAATCGCCTTTTGTCAAGCCAAAAGCAACCAACGCAGCAGCGCCTAATGTTAGGACAATCCCAGTAAAACGGGAGTCTAATATTTTTAAGAAAATATTTTTAGTGCCAGAAAATTCTGGATTCGGTTCGCGCAGGGCTAAATAAGGGAGCAAGGCAAATGCACCGACGCCAAATGATAAAGTTGCAAAAATCCATGCTCGTATTTTCTGCCCTCTGCCGTCGGCAAATAAGACGCAACTGTAAATCAGCGGCCAGACTCCCATGATGTTAAACAAAGCTACAATTAAAGGGTTGATGCCTGCTATTTTGCCTGTGGAAAGGTTGGTAATTAGTGTGATGGTGTCGGGGTTGTCGGGTGGCGCAAATACAAAGGCGTAGGTGCTGAATATAATCCAAAGCAGAGCAAATCCAATTTTTCTAGACATATATTCCTTCTCAGAATCGAAAATCGACTCAACCTTCTAAAAATCATCATCGGAGCCCTCATCGGAGCTCTCATCGCTGCGGACAAGTTCCGAAGGAGGCCTGTCATTACTCCAAGCCCACCACACGGCGCCGCACTGGCAGCGGTAAAATTCTTGCCACTTGCGGCGGTTGGACTCGGTGTATACTGGCGATCGACGATTAATCCAGACCTCATGGGCATCCGTGCAGCTAGCAGCGCACTTGGGACAGCAAAACTCAGTAGCGTGAACCGCCGCCGCAGTCCATTCGGGAGGATGTGGAGCAAAAGCTTCCATGTGTTGCGTGTTTCTATCTAAACTGCTGTTAAGTAGGCAAATCAAGGGTTGCTAAAGATCCGTAGAGCTCGCAACGGCATAAGTTATGACATAAGTACGCTGTTGAGTGCGTAATTCCTATGACAGTTATTTTTTTGGCATTTGCCGTCCGATGAATAGTATAACTGATGTGGTGTAAGCCGTCGATCGGCATTCTCAGCTATTTCAAGGACTAGGCTCATGTCTATCTACAACTTTATCTCATTTCTGGGCATCTTTGGCTTGTGTGCGATCGCCTGGATTTTTTCAGAAAACCGCCAAGTTCGCTATATACCTTGGCGCGTCATCATCTGGGGCATTGGCTTACAATTAGTCTTAGGATTTTTAGTATTCCTATTTCCTCCAACTCGCATCGCCCTAGAGTGGTTTACCAGCTTGCTCGATGGAGTATTCACCGCTGCTGACGCCGGTGCCAGATTTGTATTCGGCAGAAACATTGTACCAATACCCGGTCAAGACCCGCCAGTTAATTTAGGATATATTTTCGCCTTTCGGGCTTTACCAACAGTCGTGTTTTTTTCCGGCCTCATGGCATTGCTTTATAATATCGGCGTAATTCAAATTATCACCGAAGTTTTTGCCAAAATATTTTACATGACAATGCGGTTAAGCGGCGCAGAAGCACTCAGCGGCGCCGCCAATATTTTCGTAGGAATCGAAGCAGCAATTGTCGTCAAACCTTATTTGCCACAAATGACTCGTTCCGAGCTTTGTGCAATCCTCTCCTGCTGTTTTGGGACTGCCGCTTCATCAACATTAGCAATTTACGTCAGTTTTCTCAAGCCTGTTTTTCCCAATATTTTAGGGCATTTAGTTTCAGCCTCAATTATCGCCATTCCCGCTTGCTTTGTCCTCTCCAAAATCTTAGTTCCCGAAACAGGTGTACCAGTGACAATGGGCGGCATTCCCAAGGAACAACCAAAACCTCAAGGCCACGAGTTTATCGGCGACGAACTTGGAGAAAATGACGGTGAGATCCGCAAACAAGAGACAGTTGGCGGAGAACCTATCGAACGAGTCAGCCCTTTGGATGCTGCAATTATTGGCGCATTAGACGGTGTGAAAATGGCAGTCGCCATCGCCGCTGTTTTGATTTTAATCTTGGGTTTAGTTTCCTTAATCAATCAATTCTTTGCCTGGCTGGCCGTGTTGCCGGCTCCAATTGGTACAATCTTTAGTTTTATCACCCTGCAAAACATTCAAGGAGCCTTATTTTATCCGCTAACTTTGTTAACCGGAGTTCCGTTTGAGGATTCTTGGACAGCCTCAGTCATCATCGGACGGCGACTGTTAGAAACGGCGATTCCACCTTATCAAACCTTAGCAGAAGCGGCGGCAAAAGGACTGATTAGCGATCGCACAGTATTAATTGTCAGTTACGCCCTTTCCGGTTTCGCCCACTTAGCTTCCGTCGGCATATTTGTCGGCGGTACAATCGCCCTAATTCCCTCCCGCCGCAAAGACATTTCCGAACTTGGTTGGAAAGCCTTATTTGTCGGCACCTTAGCTACAATGATGATTGCCTGCATCGCCGGATTATTTGACACCGGAGACTCCAGCATTTTAGGCACTAAGACACCGCCTACTGCCCCGATTAGCGCTCCTGCTTTGCCGAAGTCGGGCGCATCTCCCGCCGCAAGTCCGAAGCCGTCAGTTGCCCCAGCAATTGCCAGCCCGAAGCCTTTGCCGAAGGGTGAAAAAGCTGCTCCGAAAGCTCAAGAATCTCCTAAATCTGAATCGAAGAAAACGCCTTAATATAGCCTTTCTCAAAAAGGTGAGGTATGACTGACAGGTTATATAACCACTGAAACCAAGAGGGCCCAAGCCCAACAACGTCCGCGAATCTTTCTGAGCCAACAATATTTGTCAATAATTGACAATCTTTAAAACCCGCCCTCACTCACTTTATTATATATGTATGAAAGAGCGCCCAAGCGCAACAACGTACTTAAAAATTAACCTTTATTTTGTGCCTATGGCGTAAGTAATGTTACAGTTATATTTTCGTATTGGAGCGAAATCAAAGTTGATGTAGTTTATTGGTTGTGTGGGGGCGGGTTTATGTAGGTTATTGATGGGAGTTAAATATTGTTGGTGAACCCGCCCCTACGAGTCCCTGATAGATAATTTGATGTAGTTTATTGGTTGTGTGGGGGCGGGTTTATGTAGGTTATTGATGGGAGTTAAATATTGTTGGTGAACCCGCCCCTACGAGTCTCTGATAGATAAGATTGTTTTTTTTGCAATTACCAATTACCAATTACCAATTACCAATTACCCCAAAAATCTATGAATCCAGAACCAGAAATTCGCCGCCTGTTAGATGTGATGCCGGCCTCCGGCCGCATGATGAGTAAAATTATTAATAAGCCTCAACAATCGACGGTAATTGATTGCGATTTTCCTTTACCTTGGCATCAATCTCGCCCGATTTATATTAATTTTGATTTGTGGCGCCTGCTATCTAAGCCGCAGCGGGATTTACTGCTATTGCGTACTGTAAGTTTTCTGGGCAATTTCAAGTGGTTTAAGCCGGATATTTATCAAGGGGCGGCTGTGGCGGGTATTCTCGGCACTGTTGTAGAATTGTTGCAGGGAGATGCGATCGGAATTGCGATCGCCGGTGGGTTGACGGGACTGGCGATGACTCGAATTTGGCGCGACAACCGCAGTTCGCAAGTAGAATTAGATGCCGACGAAACGGCGATTCGGGTGGCGGGAAGGCGCGGTTACAGTGAATCTGAGGCGGCGGGACATCTCCTGGGGGCGATCGAATCTGTGGCGCAGATAGAACAGCGTACTTTGGATTTTAACGAGTTGATTCGGTGTCAAAATTTAAGGGCGATATCGGGTATTTCGGCGGTGGGCGTGCCCGATAGCGTCAGACAGGATTGAAAAAAACATCGAAAGTACGCGCGAGCGAAGCTATCCCGTAGGGAATCGCCCGTACTGCAAAAAAACATCGCTATTCAACCAAATTAGCCTTAACAGACAAAGATTCCAGAAACTTAACTGCCTCATCCAGCATAGCTGCTGGTAATTTCTCAACAATTGCGATCGCCCTTTGACGAGTTTCTAGATTAACTGCTTATGTCGCAGGTTTAACTGACAAAACTTGCACTTTCATCGTCTTAATCAGCTTCAGTAACGTACTTATTTTAAGCGAAAGCGCGATCGCCCGATCGACCTCCTATGACTCCTCCTCATCTACCCACCGACTGAGATAATCCGGCAACTCATCAAAAGATACCCCCACCAAACGGCAAAAATCCCGGCAGTGCCGTGTATCGGTGCGAAAACTTGAATTATGTTTGACCTGAATTGTTAGCATCTTGCATTTATTAACGTTTGTTTATAATTGTTTTTGCTTTTAATTCGCCTATTTTAAGCGCCTATTTTAAGCGCTTATTTTGAACCTTTACTTGATTAAATTACATTATGTAAAAACGCACTCTCAAAGTTAATTCTCGATGTAACATAACGTCATTGCCAACAGGATATTGTTGCCGCTAGTTCTGCGGCGTATCGATAAAAAATCATGAATTAGGACGCAGATTTATTGCAGTAGCTCGATCCTCTATCGCGCTCGCACTCGCGTGCAATTCTGTCACTTTCCTGTGGGCAAACATACCCAATTTAGAATACAGCCATGAACACCCCAGAAACTACGAATTCCTGGATTATTTACCGACTGCTGCCCAACTTTCAGCGCTTACCCATCGGACAATTTCGCAGCCGCAGCGAAGCAGAATCTTCCCTGAAAGTCATCCGACAACTGCTACCCAATACCGACTTAATACTTGCTTTCGAGATTGGCGCCGAAAGTCCAATCACCGAACTCATTGGGCCCCCTGCTAAGGAACCAAACTTGCCCAATTCAGTTAACCGAGAACTCTTGAAACTGTTCATTATCAGTTCTCGCCCTGTTGTTTCCCGCGTCATTCATTCTTTTCACCGCGATAATTTTGCTTGCGCTACTGACTGGAGTCCGTTTGTTCCGACTCAAAATCGAGGTGAAGTGATGAGCGTCTTAATTAAGTATTTTGCCGCTGACTCTTAGCGTTCGATCGAACATTCCTGATTGTACTGCAAAGCGCTCTTTCCTCATATTATTAAGAGCGCTGAAGCGCAACAACGTACCTAATTTTAAAACTGCGCTGCCTAGTTGGGCTTGGGCGCTTTTTCCTGATATTATTAAGAGCGCT
>NZ_JAEQDD010000022.1:109515-127294 GCF_020737885.1 Microcoleus sp. PH2017_34_RAT_O_A
GAGCGCTGAAGCGCAACAACGTACCTAATTTTAAAACTGCGCTGCCTAGTTGGGCTTGGGCGCTTTTTCCTGATATTATTAAGAGCGCTGAAGCGCAACTACGTACCTAATTTGTCTGACGATAATAAAATCGCCCTGCTTATTAAGGGGGATTTAGGGATATTTGAGGAATAAATGGTAATTTAAGAACAGTGATAAACTTGATATTCATAACCATCAACAGGTGACAAGTCGCGAGATTCAATCTGACACTTTTGTGCTGCTAAATTTACGGGCGCGCGAAAATTTACTAACCACAAATCTAGCGGACGTTCCAATTGACTGAGTGTCTTGTCAAGTATCCCTGCCACAATTTCCGGCGATTCCCTTCTCTGCTTAACTAAAAGAAACTGTGGAGAATCAAAGGCTTTAATTTCCTTCTTTCCTCTTCCTTCTTCCTTCTTCCCTCTTCCTTCTTCCTTCTGACTCTTTTCCCATTCCAATCCTATCCCCATCAACTCTCCTATTTCTACATGAGTTTTTTGAGTAGTAGCAATTAACACGGGAACTTGCGAGACTTCGCGGATAATCGGAATTAACAAGTCTGGTTTGTAATATTTGCGATAGCCGAGATTGGAATTTACTGTTACACTGCTGACAAAACCCATTACTAAAATTAGCAGAACTGCTTTTTTGCCAGTAAATTCTACAGCAGGTAAATTAAACCATCGAGTTTTTATTGTAGGTGTGTCATAAATAAATGCTAAAGTTACTCCTAATATTAATATCACTCCCGGAAAGTAGACGAAATTGTATCGAGGGCCGCGAGTTAGGTCAATTCCTAGAATGTATGCAAAGCTGAAAAATAGGAAAATTGCTCCTAGCACAAATCCGCCAAAAATAACAGTACCTAAATGAGTATCGGTGGTTTTTAAGGCATTTTTCACAGCGTTAAACAGGATGGGAAGCACCCAGATCAAAAATATTGCCATTACGATCGCAGATCCAACCACCACGGCCAGATTTGACGATTCCACCGGAAGCAGCGATATCACAGCGATCCATCCCGCCAAAGCTTGGAAAATCGGCGCAATCCAATCTACAAATGTGCGATCGCCACTGACAATCCAATTCGTGAGCTCGCTACCGTATTTATTCGACAAAAATATCGGTAGCCATACTAAACCGCCCGCTACAGTCCCCAGCGCTACTGCGAAAAGCCGCCAGAGGATTTGAAATTGCCAAATATTCGGCTGCTGACTCTCTGAAAGCGCCAATTTTCCATAAAACTGCTGCCAGATTACAGCAATCAATGCTATGGCTTCCGCACACAAAGTCAAGGCAAAAAAGTAGTGAACCGCAATTCCCAAACAATTAACAATTATCCAAAATAGCACCGTCCAGATAGGCATTGGAGCGCGCTGTTGCAGCTTTTTTGCAGCTACTGTCAAGCAAAAAAGAGACGCAATAACTAATAAAATTGCTAAGGTATAATGGCGGGCTTCTTGAGCGAGATAAATGCCGTAGGGAGAAACTGCCATCATCGCAGCCGCACATTGACCGACTAAACGAGAATTGAACGCAAATTTGCCTAAAAGGTAGATAGCTGGAACTGAAATCACTCCTAATAATGCCGGAAGCGATCGCCCAATCCACACTAAACTATCCTCAGTCGGTGCAAACAGCCGCATCCACCAGTGGGCTACCATAAAATACACTGGCGGATGGTTGCTTTCCACCAGCAAATGCTTGAGAACATCTGCAATGCCAGCATCCGGGCCCAATTGCAGCGGTTGTAGTAGAGTCGAAAGTGCGATCGGGCGATCGATCGGCACCCCGCGAAAACTGTTCCCCAAACTAAACACCAGAGTCGAAAACTCATCCGTCCACAGCGGTTTCGAGTCCAAATTGGCAAAACGTAGCATTAGGGCGATCGCCGTCCACAGCAATAACAGCAACAGTTGTCTGTATTTAATCATTAATTAATTGATTCATTCCAAGGCATAGGGAAGAAAAGTTATTATAGTTGATAATTGAGGGTTGATAGTTGAGAGTTCTCAACAGTCAACTATCAACTGTTTAAAAGCCTTCCTGTCTGCGGTCAATTGTAAACAGTCTAAAAATATCGCGTTTCATCTATCAACTGTCAACTGTCAACTATCAACTGTCAACTGTCAACTTCCGTTACCCGCCAGCTCAGCTTCATGTTGATCCAGAAATTCCAAAGAGTCACAGCCACGATCGCAATTAAATTAGCCAAATATTCATTGATGCCAAAAACATTAAACATCAAATTAACCAGCAGCACATTCAAAATCAAACCCATCAAGCAAATTGTATTAAACTTCAACAGGCGTTTGAAACGCTGGCGATTTCCCGGTTGCCGCTTAGAAATGTCCCCAAAAGTCCACAAATCATTCCACAAAAAATTACTAATAATTGCTAATTCAGCAGCAATAATTAGACTGCGAGTCAGCTCCAAATGCAGACTATTTCGCAGCACGTACAAAACCCCCATATTGACAAACACACCGCTGAAACCCACGATGCCAAATCGCAGAAACTTACCCACTGGCCAGCGGGCAAACCGCAATATGAACAAATGTCGCAAATACTCAATATACTGTTTCCCAGTAACTTTGCTCTCGCCTTCTTTCCGCTCCTGAAATACATAACCAACTTCTCCAATCCAGCGGATATTTCCCCTACCGAGCACTTCAATCAAGATTTTGTAACCCGCAGGATTCATGGTTTGGCCGGCAATGCAACTGCGACGCACCATAAAATAGCCGCTCATTGGATCGGAAACTCTACCGACGACTCCAGGCAGTATAATCAATCCAACAGTTTGAGCGCCCCGCGACAAAAATCTCCTGACAACGCTCCAGTCGCTCACCCCGCCCTCGGCTACGTGGCGGCTCGCAGCGGCCAAATCTGCCCCCCGCTGAATTTCTGCTAAAAGCTGCAATAGCGTCTCCGGCGGATGCTGCAAGTCGGCATCGATGACACCCAAAACCTCGCCCCGAGCAGCCTGCCACCCGCGAATTACCGCTGTCGAAAGTCCACGCTCGTCTTCCCGGCGCATCACCTGCAATTGCGGATATTCGGCCGTCAGGGACAGGGCAACTTCCCAGGTGCGATCGGGGCTGTTGTCATCGACTACAATTAATTCGTAGTTGCCGGGAATGCTGCCATCAAGCAACTTGCTCAATTGTTCCACAATACTTTTGACATTCTTGCACTCGTTGTAGGTGGGAATCACCAAGGAAAAATAAATTGGCTGTGTATCTTCTGCAAAAGTTGAACCACAAGTCCCTACAGCAGGAATTTGCAAAGGCCCAGACGGCACTGGCAACAGGTGATTTGCTTCGTTGACGCTCATAGTTACCGTTTCTTAAAATGAAAAGATGTTTTTTTACGACTTTATACTTTAGAATCTGTTTCGTCCATAGTTGATTTGTTAAGATATAAAAAGCCGTTAATTTTAGTGGTGGATTTTGTGACTGAATCGGAAAATAAAACTGTTGATGCAATTCTCGATCGCGCTTTACAACTTTATAACATCTCTAGCGCAGAGGCATTGGTACTTTTGCAGCAAAGAGAGCCAGATGCGATCGCTTCTATTCAAACAACCGCTGACTTGCTCCGCCACCGACAATCAGGCGATATTGTTACTTATGTTATCAACCGCAATATTAATTTCACCAATATTTGCGAGCAGCATTGCAGTTTCTGTGCATTCCGCCGCGACGACGGAGATGAGGGCGCTTTTTGGTTAGATACAGCCCAAATTCAGGACAAGGCAACAGATGCAGTGCAGCGGGGTGCGACGGAAATTTGTATGCAGGGCGGCTTAAATCTTCAAGCAAAGCTTAATGGCGGATCTTTGCCTTATTATCTGCAATTAGTGAAAACTATTAAGGATAAATTTCCGCAGTTACACTTGCACGCTTTTTCGCCCCAAGAAATAGAATTTATTGCCAGACAAGATCGTCTTAGTTTCAGCTATGTAATTTCGGCTTTGCGGGATGCGGGAGTCGGTTCGATACCTGGTACTGCGGCGGAGGTTCTCGACGATGCGGTGCGACGGGTGATTTGCCCGGAAAAACTAGATTCGGCAACTTGGCTAGAAATCGTAGGAACTGCTCACAGCTTAGGTTTGCCGACAACGAGTACGATGCTTTGCGGGCATATTGAGACGGCAGGGCAGCAGGTTTTGCATTTAGAAAAAGTGCGATCGCTCCAACAAAGTGCCATTAACAACAACTATCCAGCTCGCATCACAGAATTCATTTTACTGCCCTTTGTCGGGCAAGAAGCACCAGCCCCTTTACGCAGTCGAGTCGGCCGCGATCAACCAATTTTAGCAGATACATTGTTGCTCACCGCAGTATCGAGAATCTTCTTGGGAAATACGATTTCCAATCACCAACCGAGTTGGGTGAAATTAGGTTTAGACGGAGCTAAAGAAGCGTTAAAATGGGGTTGCAACGACATCGGCGGCACATTGATGGAAGAACACATTACCACGATGGCAGGTGCGGTTGGCGGCGGTTGTCAATCTGTAGAAGATTTGCAAAATGCGATTAGTTCTTTGGGGCGAGATTATCAGCAAAGGGATACAATTTATCGACCTGTGGGGGTTGAAAAAATGGCGCCAATAGGTATTAGGAGAAATTGAGCGATGTCTTACAGCGAGTTCACCACAATTGTCAAAGTCAAACAAGCCTTTGGATTAACAACTGTAGAAGGCCCGCGATTTCTACCGCAAATAACTCCGATCGCTCCAAGTGCAACCCTGACAGATTTTTTGGCGCACAGTTTACCCGTAGCTGTGGCGACAGGAAGTGAAAAAGCGCGATCGGAAATGATTATTACCCCCGTACTGCTCGAAGTCAGAAAGATTTTGCAGGAGAAGATTAGCTTGTTTTCGGGAGAAGACTTTACCGTAGATTTCAAACAAGGACTGAATGGAATTTGTGATTTCTTGATTAGTCGCTCTTCAGAAATGTTAGAAATTGAAGCACCAGCAGTCGCAGTTGTTGAAGCTAAAAAAGCAGATTTAAAAACAGGAATTGGACAGTGTATTGCCGAAATGGTAGCAATGCAGAAGTTTAATGAAGCGAAGGGAAAACCAATTCCTGTTGTTTATGGGAGTGTTAGCAACGGTACGCAGTGGCGATTTCTTAAATTGGAGGAAAAAACTGTATCACTGGATCTTAATGATTATGCCTTGGTTCCGCTGGAGCAAATTTTGGGAATGCTAGTTTGGATGGTACAAGATGGGTGATTAAGTGCGATCCTCTTCGAGGGCTTCGCTAACGCTCTTTTGACTCAGTTGGTAAAGTGCGATCCTCTTCGAGGGCTTCGCTAACGGACATTTAGGATTTCATTAAAAGTCAACGATCGATCGCGATTTAAAGTTTGGGACTATCGGGCGATCGCACTTTCAAATTCTTCTAGCGCTTGACAACTTCCTACCTGCAAAGCACGTTCCACTGTAGAAGGAATCAGTTTGGCGATCGCAATTCCTGGAAAATTCGGACTAATATCCGATTCTACATACTCTCCTTCTTGCAGCAAATAGATGCGAAGTCTGCCGCTGTCGTAAACCCAGACTTCTGGAACTTCAATAGCTAGATAAGCATCGAGCGTAGTTTTAGAAGCTACATCCGTTTCAATTGCTAAATCCGGCGGCGGATCGTCCGGCAAAAGTCGGCGACGACTAATCATCCGCTGATAATTTAGAATATAAAAGCAAGCATCAGGTTCAATTCCCGCTGCACCTTCCCGCTTGAAAGTAGTAGAACCAAATGGTTCGTATCTTCTACCCGCAGACTTGAGTAAAATTTTGACAATATCAGAGATTAAATCTGTGGGTCTTTCGTGTTCGGGTAAAGGAACCATAATTTCTAAAGTTTCTTTGCTGTAAGCAACTCGTGCCGATCGCTTTTCTCCCAATTCTTCCAAAATCGACTCGAATTCGAGCCAAGTTATATTGGGAATAGTTACGACACTACCGGGAGTAAGCTGAATCTGGCTAATAGGTTTGAGGACGGGAGCGATAACAATCATAAGCTGAATTGAGAGCTAGTTGTTAAGTTTCTGCCAAAGGCAGGCAGGATGCCTACCCCACAAGAGTTTTTGAAGATATCTGTTGAGTGTAGCACGGGCAACGAGAAGAGATGGGCGATCGCAGATTTATGATTGCTAGACATCAAAGCCAGATTTGGTATAATTAGTATTATCAGTCATTTTAAAAACCTATGACTCAAACTTTACCCAAACTCGTAAACTTCGAGGAATTTGTAGAGTCGCTACCTGAAAATGCGACGGTACGCTACGAACTGCATAATGGAGAGATTGTTGAGATGGCACAACCAGTAGGCGAACACGAGGAAGTTATCAGCTTTCTTGGCATCGAAATTCCTTATGAAATCAAACGTCTGGCATTGCCCTATGGTATCCCTCGCCAAGTGATAGTTAGACCTCCTGAAAAAGATTCTGGTTATTGCCCCGATTTGTTGGTGCTGAACCGTGCAAACCTTGTGAATGAACCATTGTGGCAAAAACAATCTGTCCTCAGTTTAGGTGCATCGATACCTTTGGCGATCGAAGTTGTGTCAACCAATTGGCGCGATGATTACTATTTGAAATATGCTGATTACGAGGAGATGGGTATCCCTGAATATTGGATTGTCGATTATGCTGCGTTGGGTGGGCGTAATTTTATTGGTAATCCCAAACAACCAACAATTACTGTCTGTAATTTAGTAGATGGTGAGTATCAAATCTTCAAGTTTCGAGATAATGACCGGATTGTGTCGCAAACGTTTCCCGATTTGAGTCTGACTGCAAACCAGATTTTTCAAGCTGGTTTAGTTTAATCTGATATCTTACAAAATTCTAATTGAGGTGTTTTGTTAAAACTGACTCATGCAATGCTTTGAAAAAAAAAGGAATATGAGACTTGACATCACTACTTTGCTGTGAATAAAATCTCCCAATCTCTAACGATAGTTGATCTCTAAAATTTTTCTCATCCCCACTCCAGTCACCGGGTGGCTTAATTTGCTTCCAATAATCCTTTGCTTTTTTAATTGTCAGCAAAGCTAGGATTAACTCATGCTTCTGGGTTGCATCAGTCGTGTTTTGAAACTGATGTTTCCATGAATCCTGAAATTTATCTAAGTCTAATTGCGTACAATTCAATCCCGAACAATGATTTATGCGATCGAATGCTCTTTTTAAGTTAAGCTGTAAATCTCCATCGCTACTAATTCCATCAGCCATATCACTATAAATATTCGTGAGTGACACTAGATTTTCTTGATAAATCGGAGAATTAGGATAATCATCAAATAATGATTGAAGTTCCGGTGTCAGAAAGTATGCTTCTTTATGAATCAAACCTGTAATCCAAATCCGGTGCTGTGCTACATTTTGCTTTTGCACCTGAGATTTTTCATAAAGGTTGCAAAAAATTGCTTCTGTATCTGTAAAGACATAATTCTCAATCGCTTGCAAGTGCAAATCTAAGTCTATCATTGCAAAAAGTCGATCGCAATCTAGATACGAATTAGTGCTATCCTGTTTATGTAATGTTAAAAGAGTAAAGTAGGTGTCTATGACATCTTTGCGATCGCCACAATTAAAAAATTCCGGTCTATTCTGTCTCCACCATGCCGGAATGCAAGCCTTATAAAAATTGGCATCCGGCATTTGCTCCATTGCCCTATAAGCTTGAGGTGACTCTCTACCCTGTATTTTCGGAGAAGCACCTTCGCATAATACCACAATTTTGTTTTGAATTTTGCGAGATTTCAAAATAAACTCGCACCATTTTTTTAGCTGTTCTGAACTAAGACTCATTTGTAATCTTAAGATTCTTGTTTAATCAATTTTGGCTCAATTTCTTTAACATGAGCAGGTGTCAAAGCTTCACACAATGCGTAGGAGTGAGTTGCCAGAATATATTGATTGCTGGGAGCCCATTCTTTGAGATCAGATATAATTTGATATTGCCAATCTGGATGAAAAGCAATTTCAACTTCATCCATCAAAACAATAGCATCTTTTATGTTACGGGACTTGAGCCATATATAAATGCTAAGTCTTTTGAGTTCGCCGTGACTCAAATCTTCGGGATATAGTTCTATAGTTTCACCATTCTTATCCAATTTAAAATTGACTCCAGAAAAATCTTCATTTAAATTTATCCTTTTATTTGCTAATAGCAGATTTAAGTCGTTAATTAGAGTTTGATAGCTATTCCCATAGCCGCCTGTGTTTATCGCTTCTCTGAAGTCGCGATCGCGAGCATCTTTAAATGATTTAATAAGTAGGTTTACAGCAAGAAAATCATAGGTAAACAAACCTTTTAATTCTAATCTTGCAGATGCAAGTATCCCGTAATAATTCTTATCCGCCTTACTTGAGTTGCTAAATAATAGTTTCCTAGAATCCGGCGGAAGAAATAGAAAAATTTGCGTGGATGGAGCAGCTAGAAAAATTTGACGCGATATCTTATGTAATAATGATTTTGCTTGATCTTTACTTTGATGAGTCAAATGACATTGTAGCTTTGTATTGAGCTCTTGATTATTTTTTTGAGCGTTTGAATAATAACATAGATTGATGCTATCCTCTGAATTTATATCTTCATTAAAATCAACCATCGCTTCTGACGGTGAACATTCTTCCGAAAAAAATTCAAGATTAACATTTTTTTGTCCATCCCAAATGTCAATAATAGCTAAGACTCTTTTGTCTTCGCCGTCATGAATTTTAAATCCTTGAAGCAGATTTTGTAAAAATGGTTTTTTATCCTCATCACCGGAACAGTGTAGCAACACAAAAATTAACTGTAACAGCGTACTTTTACCGCCGCCATTTTGGCTTCCCAGCGGAAAAATACTAGGAACAAAATCCTTTTCAAAAGTGATGTCTATATTTTTCAATCCCCGAAAATCAGGAACTTGAACTCGTAGCAAGTGCATAAAAAACTCCTGGTGTTGGCTGGTATTCTTTATTGAAACGCTGAGCCACAATCATTTTAGATTATAACTCACATTTTTTACTATTTTCAGGAACAGGCAAGATGCCTGTTCCACAACACATTAATAAATTCTTGTGGGGTGGGCATCTTGCCCGCCCAAAGAAACAGGCAAGATGCCTGTTCCACAATACATCAAGTTTCTTGTGGGGTGGGCATCTTGCCCGCCCCCAAAAAGACTTATCTCTCGCCGTTTTACACCTTAAACTTCTCCACAATTCGTCTCATTGCTTCCTCCACATTCTCCCGACTGTTAAACGCCGAAATACGGAAATAACCCTCGCCCGCTGCACCAAAACCAGAACCCGGTGTTCCCACCACATTGCAAGTTTCCAGCAACTTCTGAAAGAAATCCCAACTCGACAAACCATTCGGTGTTTTCACCCACACGTAAGGCGCATTTTCGCCGCCAAAAACCTCAATTCCTGCTGCTGTCAATTTCTCGCGGATAATTGCAGCATTTTCCATGTAAAAATTGACTAATGCTTGAATTTGTGCTTTGCCAGCATCGGAATAAACGGCTTCTGCACCGCGCTGCACGATGTAAGAAACGCCGTTAAATTTAGTAGATTGGCGGCGGTTCCACAGTTTCCAAATTTCGACATCGGAACCGTCGGCGGCTTTTCCTGTCAAAGTTTTTGGTACTACTGTTAAGGCGCAGCGAGTACCTGTAAAACCGGCATTCTTGGAAAATGAACGAAATTCGATCGCACAATCGCGCGCCCCTTCAATCTCGTAGATGGAGTGTGGTAGGCTCGGATCGGTAATATAGGCTTCGTAGGCTGCATCGAAGAAAATAATCGAACCGTTCGCTTTAGCATAGTTTACCCAAGCTTGCAAGTGTTCCTTGGTTGCGGTTGCGCCCGTCGGATTGTTGGGGAAACACAGGTAAATTAAATCGACTTTCTTGTCTGTGGGAATTTGGGCGGTAAAATTGTTGTCTGCGGATATTGGGAGGTACACAAAACCTTCGTATTCGCCATTTTCGTTCGCATCTCCCGTGTGTCCCGCCATCACGTTCGTGTCTACGTACACCGGGTAAACTGGATCTGTAACTGCGATCGTATTATTATTGCCGAAAATATCGAGAATATTGCCGCAATCGCACTTAGAACCGTCAGAAATAAAGATTTCCGAAGCATCAATATCGCATCCCCGCGATTTGAAATCGTGCTCTGCAATTTTCTCCCTCAGCCATTCATAACCTTGTTCCGGGCCGTATCCTTTAAATGTATCCCGCGAACCCATGTCTGCTACCGCTTTCACCATCGCCTCCCGACAAGCTTCCGGTAGCGGTTCCGTCACGTCGCCAATCCCCAGCCGGATGATGGGTGCACCGGGATTCGCGTCTGCATAAGCTTTTACCCTGCGCCCGATTTCGGGAAACAGGTAGCCGGCTTTGAGTTTGAGGTAGTTGTCGTTGATAGTTGCCATAGTGCGATCGCTCTCAATGTCGTACAATAGCTTATACCATTTTAGATTTTAGATTTTAGATTTTAGATTTGAAGAATTGGATAATTGAAGAATTGAAGAATTGGGAACAATCGAGCGATATGCGAGTTTGCAGCATGGGGCCGGCAGTTGCATTCTGTTTGAAAATTGCTATTACTGCTAATTGTCTCCCTCAAGACGTAGAAAGTTCGGCAACGGATTTTACAAAGGATTAAATAAATCCCAATTGAAGTTCGATAGAAAAAATTTCCCCATCTCCCCATCTCCCCATCTCCCCATTCTCCCCATCTCCCCATTCTCCCCATCTCCCCCTCTCCCCATCTCCCCCTCTCCCCATCTCCTCCATCACAGCCATTGACAAAAAAATCAACCAGCTTGTATAATTAGATATAGTGTGCAACGCAGAACCAATTATGGATGAGATAGAGTACGCCAAACTGTGTCAAGAACTGGCGGCCATTCTGAATGAGTTTAATTTAGGTTGGGTAGTTGAACAAGTCGCCAATAGTGTAGAGATAGGTAAAGTAATTGAAGAGCGATCGCTCAAACGAAAGACACCGCTGCTCAAGATAGAAGATTATACCGCAAAAGAACAACTTTTGCTGTTAATTGCTGCTGTCGAACAAGCGACGGTGAACACTTCGGAAATGGAAGACGAGATTGCTTATTTCTTGAAAGTAGAATCGGAAACCTCTCCCCTCGGTACCAAAATTATCTTTGCCAATTCCGGCGCAAAAACAGCCCAAACCATCGAGTTTACGTCCACTTTAACAGCCCCACGCCACAAACAGGCGATCGCCCTCAAGCAATTACTCGAAAAACTGCCCTCTGAACCTAGCAACTACGCCATCAATTCTGAAATTAAGAGCAAGTTAAAAAGCTCGATCGATCCAGATTTCAACGGAGTGGCAGAACAAGCTAGAATTTTTGATGCTTACCTATTCACCATCCTGCTGAAAGCAGTTGCTAACGAAGGCGGCAACATCTATTATAACAATGTTTTAGACGACGAAACACCGAAATATTTAACGTTTAGAAAAACAGCCGGAAAAATCCACGGAACAGCACATCCATACACTCATGCTGTTGTAGAATTTCCCGACAAACCAGCCCTGGAAATTCATCTCGGAGTCAAAGTGCAAGGTAGAGCCGGAGTTCTGCACAACTGCAACGTTTTAATTCTGTACCAAAAAGAAGCGAATATCTGCCGTTTGCTCAACCGCGAACCCCGACACTCGCAGGTAATTTTAGCGGTGAAATCTGAACACTGCACCTCGGAACTTCAACTAGAAATGGCTGGTGCTTTTATCGGATTGGCGTCAGATATTCGCTACGAAGGTGGCAGCTATTTCATTTCTAATAGTTACTCGCAACCAGTGGCAAAATTACTGACTACTGCGCGCAAAAAATGGGAACACAATATCTTTCCTAGGGCCACAAACGATGTTCACAGGCTGATGTACTCATTTCAAACTATCTTTAAAGACTTTAAGGCTAGAAACTAAGATTGGGGAATAGGGCATAGGGCATGGGGCATAGGGCATGGGGCATGGGGCATAGGTAATTTGTTATTTGTTGTTTGTGATTATAAAAACTACTAACTGCTAACCGCTAACCGCTAACTATGCCGGGTACATCTGGTTTTTGAAGCCTGAAGAAGCATGACCGCATATAAGTTATTAGTTATAATCCCATATTCACGGAGGTCATGCGAGAGTCCCTACGAATATATTTGCCTTGCGCCAGATGCACCCACTATGCCCAATGCCCAATGCCCTGTTTGCCCTATGCCCTATTCCCAATTCCCCATGCCCAATCCCCAATATAATTTATGATGTTTCGAGTACCAGAACTTTACGAATAATGTTCAAGAAAGATAAATCTTCCCTGCTGTTTACGATCGGAGCCGCCACACTTCTGATCGGTTTAGGTATCCTCGCATACTCGATCGTCATTTCCCGAGGCCCCGCCAAAGATTTGCCAGCGGGAGCCGTCGTTGTTCCCCAAGATGCGATGATGGCTCTATCCATCACTACCGATGAATCGCAGTGGAATAGGCTGCGAGAATTTGGTACGCCGGAGTCAAAAGCTTCGTTTGAAAGGTTTTTAAGCGAATTGCGCGATCGCCTCCTGACAAGCAACGGTTACGCCTACCAGCAAGACATTCAGCCTTGGGTGGGTAACACGGTAATGGTGGCGTTTCTCCGCAACAAAACAGCGATACCAGTTCCCCCGCGCGCGCCCAACGCGCCCCCACCTCAGCCAATTCAGCAGTCAGTAGCAATTATCCTGCCCATCTCCAACCCGATTAAAGCCAAAGAATTATTAGCAAAACCCAGACCCCTCAACCAAGGAAAAATGGTTGAGCGCAATTACAAAGGAGTGCAAGTTACAGAAACTCAAGGTATACCCGATCGCAATTTCTCAGTCGCGGTACTCGGAACAAACTATCTAGCAGTCACCACAGATCCCACCGCCACAGACAGAATAATTGACACCTACAAAGGCGAACCATCCCTCGCAAAAACTCCTGGCTATGGAGACGCCATCCAACAAATTAAGGATGTCGGTGCCTTCGGTCAAATCTACGTGAATATGCCCGTTGCAGCAGCCTTTACAGCCGCCAACTCATCCCGCGAAATTTCGGTAGAAAACCTGGAAAAACTGCAACAAAATCAAGGATTTGCCACCACAGCGACGCTGGATGCAGACGGAATTGGATTCAAATCAATCTCTTGGCTAAAACCAGATTCTACTACTCGTATAGCAGTGGAAAATAATGCTCTAAAAATGGCTAACCGCCTGCCAAACAATACAATCATGATGGTATCCGGCGGGAACTTGCAGCGTTTGTGGCAAGACTACGTATTGGGATCTGATGCTAACCCGCTTGCACCGATTAATCCTCAAGTTTTGCGTACTGGTTTAAAATCGACTACTGGCCAGGATTTAGATAAAGATTTCATCAACTGGATGGCGGGAGAATTTTCTTTATCATTAATACCAGCCCCCGCGCAGAATCCGAAAGACAAATTTGCTGCTGGATTTGTATTTATGGTGGAAACAAACAACCGCGGCGCCGCTAACAAATCCCTGAAACAGCTTGATGAAATGATGAAAAATAAGCAGTATAGAGTTGAGGAAATTCAAGTTGGCGGTCAACCTGCGACTCAATGGAAATCGCCGTTTGGAGGGATTACTGTAACTCGCGGCTGGATGAAGGATGTGCTGTTTATCACAGTAGGAGCACCCGTGGTGGACGCGATCGTTCCGGCGCCGACAAGTCCGCTTTTAAGTAGCGAATTGTTCCAAAAAACTGTACGATCGCAACTTAAGCCTCACAACGGCAATTTTTTCATCGACACCGAGAGTGCGTTTAACCCGAAAAACCTGGCTTTGCCGGAGTTTCCTCCCAACCAAAAAATCTGGATAGATGCCACGCGGTCGATCGGCATTACAGCGGCCGTGATTGGCGATCGTACCACCCGCTACGACGCTTTTGTCGGTCTCAAAAAATCCGACCAATCGACTCCTTCACCAAAGCCCTCACCGAATCCATCTTCACCGAGTTCACCTTCACCGAGTTCATCGTCACCGAGTTCACCTTCACCGAGTTCACCTTCACCGAGTTCACCTTCACCGAGCTCACCTTCACCGAGTTCATCCTCACCAAGCCCTGATTCACCCAGTCCCTCGCCCACCGTCCAAACTTCACCGAATTAACTCTTAAATCCTGCCAAAAATCCGCTATGACAGCCCCTTAAACAGCAAAATGGCGATCGATTAAAACCGAAAAGCAGCAGATCGAAACCGACAATAGTGGATTTGATTTTAAGAGGAAAAGTGAGCCGGATTTAAGTTGTTTTACGTCACCAAACCTCACACCAAGAAACCGCCAAACCCGGTTTATAAAAAAAACCGGGTTGCAGCAAGCAAACTCTAAAAAATTGGCTTGTAGCCCAAGGAAGAAAGAAGAAGCAATAACATTCCGGGACACACACCAACCTTCAAACCTTAAGATGAGGTACGTTGTTGGGCTTCAGCCCTCTTAGTGGAACTGGTTATATAAGCTATGAGTCATACCTCATCTTTTTGAGAAAGGCTATACTTTTTCTTGTCATAATTTTCGTTACAGGCTATCGTGGAGATAGCTTTGTTGTTTTTGAACCGAGGAAAGCAAAGATGTTTGACCAGAAATTTTCCCGATCGCTCTTGGACGCAGAACCTAATTTTTAACCCCATCCTTCGTTGAAAGTCTTAATAAGAGTAAAAAAAAATCGGTTAATCGGCGTCGGAGTGGGTCTAAAATGCCGTTTTTTTGAGTGTATCATGTGGCAGATGTATAGTCTAGGTATTGCGAGTTATATTGAGAGTGTAAAGAAGATATAGCCTTTCTCAAAAAAATGAGGTATGACTGACAGCTTATATAACCGCTTAAACCAAGAGAGCTCTCTTCCCAACAACGTCCGCGAATCTTTGTGATAGCCGCTATACGTTATTGTTGCGACCTATTAAAAATTAAACCCTTTAAAACTATGAAAAACCCCAAGAATCTTCAAATACCGGCTAAATTAATGTCAAGAAAAAGAATTGGCAAACTGGCACTTTATGTGCAAATAGTCTTGATAAATATTTACTTTTTGCAAGCAAAAGCCGAAGCTCAAATTGTGCCAGCGAACGATGGAACTGGCACTAAAGTCACTCCCACCCCAAGCGGAACTCCTACACCGCAAACTCGCTTCGACATTGAAGGCGGACAATTATCGAACGACAAACAAAATCTCTTCCACAGTTTTACACAATTCGGTTTGTCGCCAAATCAGATAGCCAACTTTATCTCAAATCCCAGCATTCGCAACATTTTAGGCCGCATCAATGGCGGTAGCCCTTCGATTATTAACGGCTCAATTCAATTAACCGGCGGTAATGCTAACTTGTTTCTGATGAATCCCTCGGGCATCATATTTGGCAACAGTGCCAGCTTAAATGTGCCGGCTTCTTTCACAGCAACCACGGCTACCGGTATTGGATTTGGTTCTAATTCGTTTAACGCGATCGGTACTAACACCTACACATCTCTGACGGGCACGCCCAATTCCTTTGCTTTTGGAGCCGATCGAGCTGGGGCAATTGTCAACACAGCCGACTTAGCAGTCAAGTCAGGGCAGAACTTAACTTTGCTTGGCGGCACCGTTGTCAGCACAGGCAATCTTTCGGCACCGGGCGGTAAAATTACCGTTGCGTCAGTCACCGGGACAAATTTAGTGCGCGTCAGTCAGGGAGATAGTTTGCTGAGTTTGGACATCCAGCCGTCATCAGCGACAAGCAGCCCTGGAACAGCAGTCGCATCCTTGCCGGAACTGCTGACAGGGGTCGGTCAAACAAACGCTACAGGCATCAGTGTCAATCCTAGCGGTCAATTGGTACTTACAGCGTCTAACCGAGTAGTAGCTGCGGGGGATGTTGCAGTCAAAGGTGCCAGCGCTCGATCGCTCGAAATTCAAGCAGCCAACACCCTTGCAGCCAGCGGCAACCTGACGAGTACACAAGGTGCGATCGTCCTACAAGCCAGCAGCGACATTAGCACTCTCGCCCTCAACTCCAACTCCACCACCGCAGCAGGTGGCAACATCACCGTCACCAGCCGTACAGGAAAAGTAGAGACCGGCAATATCAACGCAGGCTCAAGTGACAAAACCAGCAACGCCGGAGACGTTAGTATTGCAGCCTCAAGCAGCATTCAAACAGGCTTCATAGACGCCAACTCCGAAGAAAAAAAAGGCGGCCAAGTCACCCTCAAGGCCAGCAATGACATTGAAGTAACCCGTATCAACACCCAAGGGCGAACAGCCGGAGGAAATATTAACATTTCAGCCGGCCGTTATTTCCGAGCTACAGGTACTTTTACCTGCTTGGCGCAAGCTTGTAGCATTGCCGCGGCCGCGACTGGTAGCGCGAATGGTGGAGATATCACCATTAGCCACGGTGGTCAAGCCTCAAACACTATTTTCGGCGTCGGGCCCAACTATAACAGCTTGAACGGTACTGCTGGCAGCATTGCCACTGGGAGCGACAAGAAGGAAAATGTTATTGCATCCGGAAGTTTTCCCAGCTCAAAGACTCAGATCGTACAGCCGACGCAAATTAATATCACAACTTCTTCAACCTCGCCGACGCCGACTCCGGCACCGACTCCTGCACCGACTCCTGCACCGACTCCTGCACCGACTCCTGCACCGACTCCTGCACCGACTCCTGCACCGACTCCTGCACCGACTCCTGCACCGACGCCCGCACCGACTCCTGCACCGACTCCTGCACCGACTCCCGAACCAACTCCGGCGCCAACCCCTGCACCGACTCCTGCACCGACTCCCGAACCAACTCCGGCACCAGCACCTGCACCGACGCCCGCACCGACTCCGGCACCGACACCCGCACCGACTCCGGCACCGACACCCAACCCTCCGCCAGCACCCAGGCGAACTCCTGCACCCGCACCGACACCCGCACCAGTACCCGCGCCAGCACCTGCACCGACACCCGCACCTGCACCAGCACCTGCGCCAGCACCTGCGCCCGCACCCGCACCCGCACCTGCGCCGACACCCGCGCCAGCACCAGCACCTGCGCCAGCAACCGCACCTGCACCTGGGCAGACAATTACTGAACCCAGCGTACCAGTATCGAATTTGTCACCAGCGCCGACAATTACTCAAAATCCAGCGCCGATATCAAATTTGTCACCAGCACCAACGATTACTCAAAATCCAGCGCCGAACTCGAATTTGTCACCAGCGCCAACAATTACTCAAAATCCAGCGCCGAACTCGAATTTGTCACCAGCACCAACAATTACTCAAAATCCAGCGCCGAACTCGAATTACTCAAAATCCAGCGCCGATATCGAATTTGTCACCAGCGCCAACAATTGCTCAAAATCCAGCGCCGATATCGAATTTGTCACCAGCACCAACGATTACTCAAAATCCAGCGCCGAACTCGAATTTGTCACCAGCGCCGACAATTACTCAAAATCCAGCGCCGATATCAAATTTGTCACCAGCACCAACGATTACTCAAAATCCAGCGCCGATATCGAATTTGTCACCAGCACCAACGATTACTCAAAATCCAGCGCCGAACTCGAATTTGTCACCAGCACCAACGATTACTCAAAATCCAGCGCCGATATCGAATTTGTCACCAGCGCCAACAATTACTCAAAATCCAGCGCCGAACTCGAATTTGTCACCAGCACCAACAATTACTCAAAATCCAGCGCCGAACTCG
>NZ_JAEQDD010000195.1:0-1839 GCF_020737885.1 Microcoleus sp. PH2017_34_RAT_O_A
CTGACGGTGTTACGCTGCACAACCCTGGACAAACAGGGCATACGCGATAGCAATACTCTCACTATTGATAGAGAGAGCAAAGGAGCCGTCCCTCAAAGCTCGAATCATAATGTTTCGAGCGCCGCCCCAATCTCGGTCATGTTCGTGACCGCAGCTAGGGCATTTAAATGTTTTTGAACCACCAAGTTTTGAATGCTTGTGTCCGCACTTGGTGCAAGTTTTGCTAGTGTAGGATTCGTTAACGTCAATAACAACAACACCTCGTTTTTTAGCTGATTGCTTGAGGTGGCATTCAAAACGATAATGCCCCCAAGTGAGCATCTGTCTAGCAGTCTTGGTGCGTAACTTGCGCTTTGACTTAACAACCATTTGTGATGTTTCAAATGTAGGCAGCAAGATGACTTTGTATTGACTTGTCAGGTAATTAACCACCTGCTTGTGACACTCGTCAATCAAGTCGCGAATCCTGATTCTCAACTTGCTTGCAGCTTCTAGCATCCGGCGCTTCTGCTTTCTACCAGCTTTTGACGCACGTCCCATTAGTTTGTCAAGGTGAGAACACAATCTTTGAATGCGTCCAATGTCTGCCTTGCCAAATTCTTGAAATGAGTCACCGTCGTAGCCAGTTAAAAAGGTTCTAACGCCAGGGTCAAGTGCAATTACCTTGTCTAGTTCCTTTGTCCTCACCTCTTCTATCACTGGGATACAAGCGAACCATCGCTTTTTGTCTCTAATAAGTTGGGTCGCAAACTCGGTCTTTTGAATTGGCTCTGTAGTTCTCAAGCTAAGTCCTTTGACTAGGGATGGAAACCAAGTCTCGCCGTTGAAGTTAACCCTGTGGAATTTGATTGATTGCGATGGTTGACGACAACTCCTAAAACTTGCTTCTCCTTTGACGGACTTGGCTTGTTTCCAGGCATCCCAAGCGTCAAAAATAGCATTTTCTTTTGGGTGGGACGGTGCAGACTTGACCCAATCAGGTAAGTCTAGTCCTAGCACGTAGTCCCTCAAAGAATAAGCACTGGTTATTTTTTCGCCTGCTTTCAAGGTTGCAATAGCCTTGTTGTAGCAGTAACGCGATGCTGATAGCCAAGACTTCCATTTTTGGTGCAGCGCTAACTCAGGATAAACTCGAATCTTAAGTGTTTTGTTGGGCGATCTCTTCTCCTTCTTGTGCCTTGGATTCGACTTGTAACTCCTGCTTGATTTGGTTTTCAAGCCTTCTAATGGAGTAAAGTCGGCTTGAAAAGCTGTGGAGGATTGGGACGATATCTTGAACGAGTTCGGCGTGTGGAGAGAGACTGATTTGGTTGAGAACCACGATTTTGCAGTCAAATTGCTCACAAAGCCATTCGATAATGTCAAATCCGAATCTTGCAAGTCGGTCTTTGTGGGCAACCACAATAATTGCGATATCACCTCGCAGAACTCGTCCCAAAAGGGTGATGAGTCCTTTCCGCCTAAGATTGAGTCCTCCTCCCACTTCCTTAACAATTTCAGCGCCTGGGTAGAGCGCTGATAATCGTTCAACTTGTCGATCGAGGTCTGCTTTTTGAGGTCGGGTAGAGACGCGAGCATAGATAACAGTGGCGCGTCCTCCCTCTGGTTCTGATTCTTTTTTGATGAACTTTTCGATGTCGTACCGTCTTTGACCTGACGGTGTTTTGATTGTGTTGATTTTACCTTCTGCTTCCCATCGTCTGAGGGTTCGGAGGCAAACTCCCAAAGTGTTAGCTGCTTCATTTGGTTTCACGTACTTTGCCATATTAGTATTATGGATCGCCATGTACGCATTGTCCAGTCTTGTCCAATAAATTAATGATTAGAGGCATACCGATC
>NZ_JAEQDD010000196.1:0-1713 GCF_020737885.1 Microcoleus sp. PH2017_34_RAT_O_A
TTGATACTCCCCAGCCCGCTCCGGGACGGGGATTCTTGAAGAGTCCAAATGCGAACTTTCAAAGGCGAAATCAAAGCGCCTCTACTGACTCCTTCAAGACAAAGCCCTAAAGTTGCCGCTACTTTTCGCAAAATATTCGCAGCACCGTTGCAGTCTGCATTGATTTTGCTTCCATCTTTTGAACGATACAAGCCGCGACTGACACGTTTTCCAGATTCTTTCCACCCTTCAGGTTTTTCACCGAACTTAGGTAGTTCATCCTCATCCAAAAAACTCGCCTTACTCGTATAGCTTTCTTCAGTTTCAACAAATTGAATGCCATGTTGCTCGCAAAGTTGAGAAATTCTATCCTTTAATCGGGCTGTTGGAATTTGCACAAAACTTTGGTTTGTTTTACTTCCAAGATTGATTTCTTGACGCATTCCTTTGTTCCAGCCAAATACAACAGTGCCTATTTGGTTTTGCAGGCAATGATTCAATACTAATTTAGCTGCTTTATTGACGGCATCTCTAACTTGCCTATTCCGTTTCTCCGTAATCCTCCCTAATCGTTTAGACCAAAAGCCTTGAGGCTTGTTCTCTTTGATTGTTGCAACTCGTTTGTTATACCACTGATTTAATGATTTTAGGTGCAATCCATCTATAATCAAACTTGTTCCCACATTGGAAACACAGGTCAACCAATTATTTAATCCTGGGTCAATACCTAGAACTTTACTGGCATCTAATTCAACTGTTATTGGCTGAATTTTATAGACAAATTCAGCATAAAATTGCCCATTCCTCGGTAAGATGCGAATTTCTCGGATTTGGTCGTAATCTAAGTTTGACGGCATTGGTAGATAGAATTCACTAACTCCAAACCATGTTTTAACCTTACCTCCCAATGGAAACCTTAGTTGCCCGCTTTTCAACTTTACATCTGCCTTGGGAAACGTCGCCAGCTTGAGGCTATTTTTGCGGTATCCCGGCAGTTTAGGGTGTTGCGTGACTGTACCATTTTTGACACCCTTAAGTAGTCCAATATACGACTGGAATGACTCTGCCACAGTTGTTAAAGTCTGTTGAGCTACGTGAGAGTACAAGGCTTTGAAGTGGAGATTGCCTTTTAACAGCCTGTGCAAAGTGGCTTTACTTGGAAATTTTCCAGTTTTGAAATACAATTGCCGAGAGTAGTAAAGTCCACAATTAGCTAACTTGTTTGACTCTTCACAAACAAATTCTAAGATGCTTTTTAAAGTTCGATCTGCGCTAATTAAATTTTGTTGGCAACCATAACTAGACATTTTTTTGATTCTCAATATACTGCTTGACTACCGAAATAGGTGCACCGCCAACGGTTGAAATAAAGTAGCTATTAGTCCACAACGTTGGCAATCGACTTTTTAGCCAAGGAAATTCTTGGCGGAGATATCGAGATGAGCGCCCTTTCATATACCGAATGAGTTTAGCAATCCCAAATTGAGGATCGCATTCGACTAAAAGGTGAACATGATCTGGCATCACTTCCATTTCAATTAATTCGCTCTTAAACTCAGTTGCAACCTCTAATAATATTTCCTTCAGACGGATATCGACGCCTTCAACTAGAACCTTGCGACGATACTTGGGACACCACACAATATGATATTTGCAAGAGTAGACAATGTTCTTGTTTGACTTGTATTTAATACTCATACTATAGTTATACAGCTTGATGCTGTATATGGTGCT
>NZ_JAEQDD010000197.1:0-1665 GCF_020737885.1 Microcoleus sp. PH2017_34_RAT_O_A
TAGGGCTTGCTGAAAAATCAATCACATATTGCGTGGCATAGGTTTAGATGGCGCGAGGGAGAAAAAAGTGCAAGATAAACAGGTAATATAGATCAAAACCCGTGCATCACCTGCGATTGTGTACAAAAAAGCTGAGCTTGCTCCCTCCTTACCCTCCGAGTTTGAACTGCCCTTCGGAGGAAATTTATCAATCCTCAACCGTTGGGTCAAAATGGCTCAAATAATCCCGTGGGATGAATTTGAATCAGAATATGCTCAAAACTTCCCGACAAAAAAGGGGGCACCCGCCAAATCTTTTCGGATAGCATTAGGGGCATTAATTATTAAAGAAAAATTGGGAATTAGCGATCGCGAAACCGTAGAACAGAGCCGCGAAAACCCGTATTTACAATACTTTATCGGTCAATCAAGCTACAGTAATGAGCTACCATTTGACTCATCTCTATTAGTTCACTTTAGGCAACGGATTAGTTTGAACCTAATTAATAAAGTGAACGAAAGCATGGTCAAAAAGATGCTAGAAATTACACCAGTTAAACCCGAAAAAAAAAAGGGTTCGGACGCCAAAAATGAGTCACCCAATCGCGGCAAATTAATCATAGATGCAACCTGTGCACCAGCCGACATTACTTATCCGACTGACTTAGGACTATTAAACAAAGCGAGAGTTCACACCGAAAAAATCATAGATATCCTATATAAACAAGTTAAAGAAAAAATCCCAAAAAAACCAAGAACCTATCGTAATATCGCCCGAAAAGACTACTTATTAATGGCTAAACAAAGAAAGCCACCTCGCACAAAAAGAAGACAGGCAATTAAGAAACAACTTCAATATGTCAAAAGAAACCTAGCTCATATTGAACAGCTAATTGAATCAGGTGCGACCCTAGAAGCTCTGAATAAAAAGCAATATAAAACCTTGCTAGTCCTCACAGAAGTCTATCGCCAACAGCAATCATTAATTGATAAAAATAAACAGAGTATTGAACATAGAATAGTAAGTTTAAGTCAACCCCACATCCGTCCTATAATCAGAGGAAAAGCCGGAAAAAGCGTAGAGTTTGGAGCTAAACTGTCAGCGAGCTGCTTTGAAGGATATGTATTTTTAGACCGAATGAGCTGGGATAGTTTTAATGAGTCAGGGGACTTAAAAGCCCAGGTAGAAGCTTATTATCGATTCACTGGACATTATCCAGAGTCCGTTCATGCCGACCGAATTTACCGAACAAGAGAAAACCGAGCATGGTGCAAAGAAAAAGGAATTAGAATCAGTGGGCCTCCCCTAGGAAGACCGCCAGCAAACGTCAGTAAATCAAAAAAGAAACAAGCGTTGGAAGATGAGAGAATTAGAAATGCAATTGAGGGTAAGTTTGGGCAAGGAAAACGAAGATTCGGTCTGAATAGAGTGATGGCTAAACTTGATAATACATCTGGTACAGTTATTGCAATTACTTTTTTGGTAATGAACCTCGCCACCTGGTGGCGTCGGGTTTTTTGTGTGTTTTTATGTCTATTTGGAAAAAGAACACCTGTTTTTTTAGGGGAGATAATCTACAGCTATACTTGGGGCGACTCGATACAGAAAAAACTTATCTTTAACCAAGCTTGAATATATTGATCGCTCCTGCTCTTGGTTGGCAATCAATTATTCAGCAAGCCCTA
>NZ_JAEQDD010000023.1:0-48954 GCF_020737885.1 Microcoleus sp. PH2017_34_RAT_O_A
TTGTGTAAGTGATTGGCGGATTATTCTTTAAAATCCGCTGCCCTCCAGCCAGACTGAGGAATCCAGCCACTATTCTCTGCCACAGACTAGGGTGCGGGTCAGTTTTTGCCTCATGCGCGGTAATTGCCTCCGTGGTCTCTGTGTCGCGGGCGATCGCAGAGGGAATGTCCGCGTCAGTCAAAGCTGTACCGCTTTGCCGATACCGTCCGTCTCCTTCTGCCTGCGTTAAATAAGTCGGGTGAGGATCTGTTTTGGCTTCGTGGTTTGTGATCGCCTGGGATACTTCAGAATCCCAGGCTAACTCTGGGGGCAGGGCCCCGGAGGGCTGTAAGTTTACTAATGGCATTACACTAACGTCGCTTCGCAAAATTGACAGCTAGAGGCTCCACCGCTGCCCATAAGGCTGATGGCTCCCAGATATCGCGGCTCGCCTGGATCCGGATACCAATAATAGCCGACGGGAATAATTGCTTCATAGAGGGTTGTAGAAACCGTCGGACCTTCTCTCATTAAGACTGGGTTCGGGCCTAAATTATATATAGAAAATGTAGCTCGGTTAGCGTTTGCCGCTATCAGCGGAGTGGTAGGGGGCGTAGGACCAGCGGGTATGCCTATGGTGTTACACACTTTGGCGTTGCGAGTGTCTTCAGCAATATTGATGCTTGATTGAGTTTGTGGATTTAGATTACTAAACGGCATTCTTTGTATACGATAGATAGTAAGTCTAGTATACAAAATTTATACGATACATATGACTAATATCGTACTCCCGACAACGCCCGGGACGGTGACCGCTCCAACTCTAGAGGGGATGATCTTCCAGCTAGCCTGGAATTTTGGGATAGGCGCAGAAAAAGACTCAATAAAAAATCCCAACCAGGTTGACTACGTGAGTGCTACCATTGAGCCCGAATTTGTATATGAGTCTTATCCAGTCGCAAATGCTGGGCGAATGGTAATTGTGGTATCCGGGCTGCCCATTGCTACTGTGGCGCTTCCCTACTCAGGGCGATCGACCGTCGGCTTAAGTGATTATCTAACTGGATCGGGATTTCTTCCCGGCAGCGGCGGGACGCCAACCTTTGCCCTTGCTGCTGCCAATTGGTGTCAGCATTTATGGGATGCCATTTTACTTCTGCATCGGCTCCAGATCCAGCCGGCAAAGAATCCATTAGGATTGAACTTAGTGGCTAGCTGGAACATGGAAGGAGCGGGCACCAACAGCGTCTTAAATGCAGTGGGGAGTGCCAATTTGGAACTCCCTCTGATGTTCGTTAACAATGGTGGATTTCCTACAATTTCGGCGACATCTCCAATGGGCAATTTAATATAATGTTTCAGGAATCGAGACCAGAAATTACTGGTATTTTTCAGACCAATTTCGCCCAAATTGATACCACAATTAAGCCCATAATTGATTGGGCTGCAATTTGGGCTGCCTATATGCCGCCTGTTGGGTGGACGATTGCGGGGCGAGCCTCTGAGATTAGATTTATGCAGGCGATTTACAATCTTCCTAGCATTAGGCGGGCTCCAGTGCCCGATATAACATTGTATGAAGCCGACGAAATCACTAGGAACAAGATGCAGGAGAATTATCGTCTTGCTCCCTGCAAGGCAATTAAATTATCTGTCGATCTAGGTGATGGAATATGGCAAAATAGATCCGAAACATGGATTCAGAATGTAGGGCAAGAGGGCTTCAAAGAGCTCAAGATGCCTTATCTTTCTGACGCTTCTGGATTTTGGGGAGCGAATCAAAAAGTAGGGGCGCAGATTGTTCCCGCAGGATTTCCAGCTAGCGGTGGATTGGGTGCGAATGATTACATAAGGATTCATGGCTCTTACCGAATAATTCCGACACTTGTGCCGGATTTGGGTGCGAAACCCTTCGCCAGCGCTCAGGGATTTTCTGTGAATGTGGGGACTACCTCTCCTGTGCAGGTTCTGCCGCTGCGAAATTCGCGATCGCTCTTGTACCTAACTTCGACTGGGAAAATCTGGTTTTCTTTTGCAAACAGTTCCGCTGGTGTTGCTCCGGCTGGGGCTTGCGCCTTCCTTTCTCCCGGCGGCGCCCTCACTTACGAAAACGGTCGCCTTGCATTTGATGGCGGCCGGGGCGATATTATCTCGCTTAAAAATACCTTGGGATTTCCCCTGTGGGCGATCGCACAGGGATCTACTGCCACAGTTAGCGGTACGGAGTATTTCTAATGGTTTTACCTACAATTGATCCACAGAGAGGAAGGGCTGGGATTGGATTCGAGATTGCTGGAATAGGCAAGGCCGGCATTTCCATCGGAACTGATAGTATTGGCGGCAAGCTTGGACTTGGGCCTGTAAGCGTGGGAGTCGGCACCGGTTCCGCCTCGGGGTTTGAATCCCTAGAATGGGATTTTGGTGCTGCCAAACAAAAAACTACTCAGGCCGGATGCACGATCACCAGGGAATCGTGGATTGCAGGAGTTGGCATCACCGAATCTGAAATCTGGACAGATCCAAGATGCGAACAAAAAAAAGCCCCGCAGGAGCCCCCCCCCATAACCACTAGCCCCGGCCTTCCCCCAGGGGCTCTTACCCCTAAGCAGATTGATGCTGGAATGGGTTCCAATACTTGCTCTGCTTTTTGTATTACTGGGTATTACAATGATTCTGGAGATGGGTCTTTTAGCAGAACTCATGGATTCTGTTACAAATATCGACCGTTTGTTGATGCTTTTGATAGGCCAACAGGAGGGGGAATTGTTGGATGGAACGATGAGTATATAAATACCCTTTCAGACGCCGAAGAAAATTACAGTTCTTTGGGTGGAATGACACAATACATCAATGACACTAGCGATATAACTATTCTCTATTACACCGTCCCGGATAGAGTTAGGACTCAATGTTTCCCCCCCCCACCCCCCCCACCCGCTCCAACTCCAATTGTAACGATACCAAATACGCCCCCAGAACCCATGGATAAAGCCTGCTGTGCAATGCTAAGTGAAGTTCACCAGGTTCTCGCTGCACGAGAAATGCTCCGAGGGAAATGTACTTTCCCTTGGCGCTTAAGGATGCCGGGCGGACAAGGGGAGGAAGTTATCAAAGATTATGCCAATTTCTTGCGAGCGTTAGCCCAGGAAATAGATCATTTAGGGATACATCCCCCCAAACTCTACATCCAGGATAATAATAATGCTGTAGAGGGCGACCAGACTGTAGATATTCAGTACCCAAGTGCCACATCTGCCTTTGAGGCGATGATGAAGCAGGTGTGGGACGACAACGCAGATGGAGACACCCGTACCAATTTTCTGTATAGATTGGCTTGGATGGGTATCCAGAATTCAGAAATGACACTGAAGTTAAGCGCTAAAGTTCACGCTCTGTGCGAAGCTTTTGGAGTAGAAACAGAAGTAGACACCGCTACCTTTCCAGTACCTTTTAATACTGCTGCTGGAGTAAAGGAAAAAAATACTAGAGGTCAGGGTTTTGGGAAGAATAAAGGAGGGGAGATTGACAAAAGTATTGATGCCAATACAGAGTTGGCGATTGAAGAATTGCTTCCTGATTTCTTGAAATGTCGGGAAAATCAAGTTTTAATTGAGAGGTTTTCCGGCAACAAAGATATGATGGATATGTTAACACTGATATTGACGCACGTTGAAAAATTGAATTCTAAATAGGGATTAAATCAATGCCAGAAAAAATTATAAAAGTTGACGAAAAACAAACGAGTAGTGCTGCGACCAACTATGGAGATGCTGATAATAGCTGGCTCTCCAAAATTAAAGGTACTTTTGATTGGGTGAAAATCCCACAAATAGATCCGGGGAAAATAGCAAACGATATTAAGGAATTAGTGCTCAAGGGTTTAAGGGGGGAAATCCTCAAGGATATTGCTGGATTCTTTACGGAGCATATAAAAAATATGTTTGGCAAAGGGAAGGATTTTCTCAAAAAACAAATTAGCTCCATAATGACCGTTAAAGGTAAAATATTAGGTCAGCTAAATACTGCGGAGGGGCAGGGGCTCGCTATTTTTGGGGCGATATCTGCTGCCGTGATAGGAGGTGGGGTTTTGCTGGGTGCTGGGCCTGAGGTTGTTACTGCTATGCTGCGCCTGTATCAGATTGGGTACACCTTAAATCTTAAGGAGACAGACCAACAGATTGAAGACCAGTTGAAAGGGCAAATGACCTCGTTGTATTCGATGGCGGGCGATGCTTTTGGTACCGGGCTTGCAAGCTTTCTAAGTGGGGGGGTATTCAGGATTCCCCGAATTCAAATAAACATGACAAGGGTTTCTATTTTGTATCGATCGCTGAATGAAGAAGCTAGAGTTCAGTTGATATCCCAAGTAAAAAATATTAGCAGAACTGCCTTTTTTGCTGGCCTCAGAATGATGGTAAAAATATTTTATAGAGATACCAGAAAAATGTTGAAGCAATTGGCAAAAAAACAGCCAAATCACCCCTTAATAAAAGCTATTCCGGGAGGAGCAGAAACTTTCAAAAAGTGGGGCTCGGGAGGGCAGCCCTGGAGCATGGCACTGTATGTCCAAAATAAGCTAGAAAAGCTTCAAGGAAGCTCAGATCCGTTCATTAAGAATATTGGAGTTTTTCTCGAATCGGCTGCCGAAAGTTTTGGAGAGGGGATTCAAGAATTTTTGCCGGATCTGGTTAGACAACCAATAGCTTAAAAATATGGCGAGACCAAGAAATATACAACGACGGCCAAAGTTAACCGAGAAAGGCAGGCTTTTGGACAACCAGCAAATTAGTAAAAATATCGATAATTGGGTGGAGACAGAATTTCAAGATGAATTGCGGATGACGGCATTTCTTGATGTAAATACTCGTCGCCAAATCAGATTGGGTACTGGTGTGGGCGACATGGAAGTATTTAATGAAGAATTCAATAATGGATTTTCTGGAACTTCCCAGTTGTCAACTTCCCAGCAAAAAGGGAAAAAGGGATCTCAGGCTTTTGGGGAACCGTGGAAAAACCGCCCGAAATTAAAAAAAATCTCCCAGGAATACAAGATTGGGTATCGTCCACCATCCAAGCAATAAATGGCTCCTAAATCCCCTAAATCCTCTAAATCCCCCTCTTCCTCTCCTCAAAATGATCCTACTAATTTGGGTAGATTTGAGCGGAAGATAACCGAGGAAATTAACAAGAGAGAAGCCCCCACTTTTGTGGAGGGCAAGCCTATTCCAATCAATATGGAAGAGCGCTCTTTTTTTGATGTTTACGAGCTGGATTTTGGTAGATTAGATGACGAGCCACCCCTAGTGATTGTGGGGAATGATGCTCAAATTGCCCTGCAAGCTTCGCTACTGAGAGCCTTGGATCAGATGCTTACTTCTCGCGGTTTGGGCTTTTTTAATTTCTGGGAATGGGCTAAGAGGTTTGAAGTTGGTTTTGAGGGCTTCGACAGCCCCGAGCTAAAAAAGATGCGAGGTGGCAAAAATAAAGAAGTTTGGCCGGGAGTGAAGCGCGAGGATCGACCCTTGATTCGCGAGCTCAAGCCTAGTGATGTGCTTGGGGATATTGATTTCAAGTTGGTACAATTTTTCCCGAATAGAAGTGAGAAAGAAGAGTGGAAGATTTTTACCGGCTCCTACCGAGAGATATCTCAGCAAATTATCATCTGGTGGAATCAAAAAGAGGCCGGTGCTGGCAGTGGCGGGGTTGCTTCTCGGCTCACTTCCGATATTTCTCAATTGAGTAAGCACCCGTATATCAGTCTTTATTTTCGGGAGCTACCAAATTCTGCTGGGAGCAGGGGTGGCACTCAATTAGAGAGCGAAATCAGCTTCAGGCTCATGGATATGGTGGAGTATGAGGGGCTCATTCCGGGCAAATCTGTAATTTCGATCGCAGATATTAAGCGATTCAAAAATACGATCGAGCGAACTTTTAACGCCACCCCCGACAAGCCGTATCAAATCCAGCGGGGCCGAGGAAGCTACACCTACAACAATTGGCCACTGGGATACAAATTGTGGTTGCTGGGAAATTCGGCTGCCGAAGCGGAGCGGGTGTTTAAGGATATTTTGAAAATCCAAAATCACACATTTGATGAGATTTATATGGGTGTAGGGGCCAGCAGGAACCCAGCTAAGAAGTACCCAATAGCTCAGCCTAAAAAGAAGGTGGTTGGCGAGGACAAATCTTTACCAAATCAGAGGCAAACTGGCATCGTTACTTTTCGGTGGGCAAAATTAATCCTCCCCATGACTAAAGAAACCTTTATACTGGTTTCCCGCGAAACAAGGACAAAAGTCGATGAAAGATTAAAATAAATGCTTTACAAAGAATACACAATTAAATTAATTCAAACTTCTAAGTTGGATGATTATCAGCAAACATAACGTTGATGATACAGCCCAAAAAAATCAATTTGAAATATTCTAAACTACTTACCTATTGTCTGTAACCGCTGCTTGGCTATCTTCTCGTAGGTGAACTGTTTGTGGTTCTTGAAGAAAATAGCTGCCTGCTGGAAGTCTGCTTTAGCTTCGGCTTTGTTGCCAATTTTTTCGTAGGCGTCGCCGCAATTGAGATAGGTGGTGGCGTCATTGGGAGGCAGAATGCCAATTTTCAAGTCACTGTCAAAACAGTCGATCGCATTTTCATATTTTCCCAGAGCCGCATAACTCCTACCAATTTTAAAGTTAGATTCTGCCGATCGCTGTATCAGCAGGCGGTGCTTTTCGCGAAACTCCTCAATTTCTTCTTTGCTGCGAAAAAGGACGTCAACCTCCACGTCCAAGGCGCTCCCATCCCTGACAGACTCATTCAGTAAAGCTGCACCCGCCTCATTGTATTTTCTGATAGCTTCTTGATGCTTCCCTGCTGTTGCCAACTTGTCCCCCACGGCCTCCAGCGCACCGGAATTGCCAGTAATTGCCCGCCCCTCAATTTCAGTGAGACCGTCAGCGTAGCAGGTATTTTTGTATTTTTCATTAAGCTTGGCTTCATCTCGATCGGGAGGTAATGAGGGTGCTGCGGACTCTGTGGGGCTTGTGTCGATCGGGATTGGGAGGGTATTGGTACCGGAACTAGGGTGCAGCCACCACATAAAAGTGCGATCGCTAATATTGCTCGTTTGACAGGCTGCATACTAAAAATCCTAACAGTTTGGCTATGAAAATCTTCCCAGAATTTGGATGCTTGCAAGGGCGATCGCGCTAAATAAATTTATTCAGCACCCACGGGCTAGCTCCGTGCTGGAGATAATTTTGTTTTTTAAGCAATTTTGCTCGGCACCCAACACCGATCGGGACGCCAAACCCCCCACTTCTCCAATACTTAACAAAAATTTACAATTGCTCTTACAAAGGGTAATTACGATTTCGGAACATTTAAATAATCCTATACAATCTGCAACCCCCAAAACCACCTGACAACAAGCGATACAGCCATTGACAGCATTTATGGCGACCGCTAGGGTGAGAAGTAGGAGGAATATTCTTAAATGCCCAACAATAAATATCAAAACAAGGATGAGGTTTCCGTTGCCATGGGCAATGGGTTAGTCTACGTATTTGAGACCAATGTTGACACAAACGAGAGAGTCGCTCTAGGGCATACCGTTATTGGCGCTACAATGCCGGCCCTGGCCTTTAAAGGTGGGAATAGCCCTAAGCCGCGTAGGGCGAAGCGGCTAACCGCCGATGGCTGGAATTCTTCATTTTGCGCTGAGACGCCGACAACTGTAATTCCAGCATTAAAAACAGCGGGTTGGCAGGTTGGTGGAACGCCGAAAAAGCGGGGAATTGTGACTGGGGCAACTGCCCGCGCTGTGAGCGTTTACGTACTTGTTCGTGGAATTAAATTTGCTTGGAATATGCCGAGCGAGACCCGGGCGTCGATTACTGATGCCACGATGACAGCTCTCGGTATCCAAGTCGCAACAGCAGCTGACATCGACACTCTTGTGTGGGGGGCCAGTCTGCCGAGACCGGCTAAAGTGCAATTTAAGAAAACCACCGGGCCCTTGGGCGGTGGAGCCGATATTCTGACAACCTATTGCGGCCAGGCCCAGGAAGACAATTTACCGGCTGGGTGGAAAATCATTCGGCCGCGGCTGAAATTCCCAGGCGATCCGCTAACCCCTTAAGTAAGGCTAACGACCTGGAGATTCCGACCCTCAAATCTCCAGGTAAAAATTAGGCAAAAATTTTGACAACAGTAAAGGGAAACCACAATGGACATACTAAAAGAAACGGACACCAAAACAGGTGAGCCAGCCCTGCCAACTCAGGCAGGGATTGAGGCTACACCAATTTTCAAGGCATTTTGTGATGCCAAAAAGCAGGAAGCTAAAGATTATGTGATGAATGCTTTTGGACTAGAAGTAAACCTAGAGGATTTGATTGTCTGGCGCGATGATGCTGGCTGGCCCGATCCGATGGGCAAAGCCGCTTCTCACAAAATTATTGTCTCCAACCAAAAATACAGGGATAAGGAAGGCAATACTTTAGGTAATTACAATGTTTGGCGCAAACTACCAGCACCAACTGACGCTGAAATGCCTATTAATTCTTAGGTGATCAAATGTGGGCTTCGCTAGGGGAAGTAACGCCTCAATTTGACCTGTGGTTGCCTTTCCCAAGCGATGCTGGCAGCGCCAGTGTATTTCGATTTCAATTTGTTTCTACTGGAAACCCCGAAAACATATTTAGCATTTTGTGGTTTCGTCGGGTATGGCAATTTGGGGCTTTTCGCGAAAAGCAAGTTGAAATTGCCCACCGAATATACCCCCAAATTCACTCAATCATCTTCTACCTGCCAATTCCCGATCCACTGGAATATGCGGGGTTAGTTCCGGCGGGGTATGAGTGCAAATTGGAGCGTAGGTACCGGAAAGGTAACTACGCCGAGCCAGTTTTTTACATTTCTCTGCAAGCTTTTGTACCACCTCCGGGAACGCCAATTTCTGAGGCAGAAATCGACTTGAAATTGAGCGAAATTGATTTTCAAAAGATTATCAATAAGCTTGACAGTTTGCCAGATATTTCTGTACCATAGATTTGCCAAAGTAAAAAACAATCTTCTAAATTACAAAAATGAGCAACTTAACTGAAGTAACGAACAGACTAGCGGATGGTCAGATCGAAATTTACAATGTATGCAAACGCTCGGCCGAGAGAGTTGCATATGCTTACGAATTAATTGCGGCACTTGTAGAAGTGACTAGCCAATTAGAGGCAGCAGTTGGTGATGACCCAACCTCGCAAAAATTCCAAGCAATTGCCGATAAAATTGCTACAGCACAAGAGTCTGCATCTGCGGATTTGGTATCATTCCAAAATATTATTGACGCGTTACCTGATTTTGCTCCCGGTTTGCGGAACATGGCAAGCACGCCATTTAATCAACCCCCTGCGCCAGCAGAAGAGCCTCCGGTAGCATAGTTCATTGGGGCGATCGCGCCCCTTTACTTGTTATTTTATTTTATTTAAACTATGACTTATGGCTACAATGACTGTTACCACGGAAATATTAGGGTTGGCTATTGGGCTCGCGACTCCAGTAAGCGCAGGACTTTGGTGGTTTTTTGGTCACTATAAAAACCAAATTGAATCAAACCTCCGCCGGGAATTCCGACATGAAATCGACAGAATAGTAACAGAACAAAATCACTTGTTCTGTTATCTGGAAGATAATATACCGGGCTACCAGCGACTTCAGGTAAGTGGCGAATACCGCAGCGTATTTTATCAAAATTGCGACATTAGTAAAAGTCGGAGAGCAAATGGGTAAAATTGCTGCTGCTGCCGTAGGCTTTATTTTTATTTTTAGTAGCATCACCTTGGTATTTCTCGCGCTTGCCCATAAAGAAATACCTGATTCTCTTTCTTCTCTTTCGATTTATTCTATGACTTCATTTGTAAGTCTGTGCGTACCATCTCCATTACAGAGGTGAAACATGGCTTTTATAATAAGCAGTAAAGAATTTTTGGTAGCCGAGGGCAGTAAAGTCCGTGGTGCTGTGCTCCGGAAAGGGGACACATCGCTGGCTGAGGTCGTGTTAATTTCTACCTCAAACAAAACCGCAAAGGCGGGCGTAGATTATGACCGTCTGGAAAAAGAGATCAAATTTCTACCGGGAGAGCGGCAAGTGGATTTCGATATCCAAACCCACCGCAATAATCAGCCTGATTTTCAAAAAGAGTTTACCGTCCAACTAATAAGGATTCCCCAAACCCATTTCGGGTATGCGGGTCAGCTAGAAAATCCAAGTCTAGCGGTGGTCAAAATTCTCGATATGGATACTTAAAATGATAAAACTAACCATTACCCATCCTACGCTGCTGAAATCCCGTCCGCTTCAATCTGCAAATTTAGATGCAAGCGAGAAATTTCCGCTTAATCAGGGCACAGAGTATGAGCTAATTTCTTGCGATCGCGATCGCAATCACTGGCGCATTGTATTTCCCCAGTCCGCGAACCGGCCGGGCATATTTTTCGTATATGAAGGTCACTGCGAAGTCCAAAATAAAGTAGTAGACCGCTATGCCCAAGATAATTTGCCAGAGACCGTAAGACTCGAAATTCCTTATCGATCGCAACTAGACAACTTTTACAACCCTACAGGTTCCTGTAACGTTACTTCCATCGCGATGTGCCTGGACTTTTTGAAGGTTCCCCGGCGCAAAAAGACGGGGCAATATGAAGATGAGCTCTATCAATATGCGATTGACCACGGTTATAGCCGCCACAGCCCCCAAGATTTAGCGAGGATCGTTAGAGATTACGGATCTCAGGATAGATTTACTGAGTGGGCGACGATAGAAGGCTGTCAGAAGCATTTGGCCAGTGGGAATCCGTGTGTCTTTCACGGTTACTTCACATCTTTCGGTCACGTTTTAGTTGCCGCTGGCTACGACAAAAACGGATTTCTCGTCCATGACCCCTATGGCGAATGGTTCCCCACTGGTTACGACACAACTGTCAGCGGTTCCTATTTGCACTATTCTTATGATCTGATCCGGCGCACTTGCATTCCGGATGGGCAGTTTTGGGTACACCACATTTCCGCCTAGGCTAGTCTTCGATGGTAAAGCCATCGGGATTTTTTTAAGGCTGGCTTACTGACCAAAAAAGTCTACAGCCCATTGAAATGGGATATTTGCAGCAGACGCAGCCCCTTCATCTTCAGGGCGATCGCCGACATAGAGAATTTCATCAAAGCCATAAAAACTGGCGGCTAGCTTGAGCATCCCCGGATTTGGCTTCCGAAATTGGTCTTTGATCTCTAACTCTAAGGTCTCACAAGAATTTTGGTTGTAGAGAATTCGCTCCTCCGCACATTGCCCCCACAGCCTCCAACACTCGCTACCACCATCAAAATTTGGGCAGAAATATGCTTCTTCAACTTGTGGGAAAAGTTGCAAGCAGAATTTCATTTCTAGGATGCAATTTTGAAGAGATTTGTGTCCAGCCGCCACCCCTCCTTGGTTGCTGATTATTGCCATTTTCCACTCAGCGGCGGCGTATTTTATCAGGCGATCGCCAGTATTTGCCAAAGGCTGTTGATCCCAAGGATCGTTTACGAATTTAGCGCCAGAGCGCGGTGAAACGAGGGTTCCGTCTTTGTCGAGTAGTAGGAGTTTCATCGTTTTTCCCAAATATTTGTCTTTTACGTGGATCTATGAAATGCCTAGGGCTGTCTTAATTTGTTTGACCGTCTGAACATGGATGCCAATCTTATCGGCGAGTACCTGATTGTCTAGCTGTTGCCAGGTCAGGACTTCGATTGCGAGCTTGAATGGTTCGTCAAAAAGTTCATAATTTTCGTACTTACCATTACCGTAAATTTTGTGAAGCGTAGCAGAATTTTCACGGATTTTGTCAAACGTTGTTTTGTTCATGTTGGCTGCCTTTTTTTAGAATTCGGGAACTGATTTTTTATTAATTATTCCCGCATAATTGCGGAAAATGATTTCGGCTGAATTTCCCACCCACTCAGCTACTTGGGTAGGTGCGATTCCCGCTTCGAGGCATTGCGATATGAAAGTGTGCCTCGTGTTGTACTGGGGTCTATAGGTCTCCAGTACACCATCTCGGACAAGTAGTTTGACCACTCCCTCATCTTTTCCCTTGCCGTACCAGGCGGTACGCAGGTCTTGGCGGCTGATCGGTGAGCCACCTGGACGAAGAAAGACAGAGGTATTAGCGATCGCATTTTCGGGCTTGATCGACAGCAACAAAACCCTAAGCTGAGAATTACAGGGAAACTCTCGTGCCTCGGATTGCTTGGTACCTTTTTTCCTTACAGCACCGCCAACGCCAAACACGATCGCTTCCTCAAAGCTAATTGAACTGCAATCTGATTTTGTATGTTTCCACTGAAGCGCGATCGCCTCGCTGGTGCGACATCCGGTCAGGAAGAGAAATTTGACAAGTGGCAGCAGATACCCAAATTTGGTTGACTTGCTAAAAGCTTCCAGTATCTTCGCTTTCTCCTCATTCGTAAATGGACTGATTTTTGGCTTGGGTTTTTTAGATTTGATTTTTACCGCACTCCCCTTAAATGGGTTTGTCAACAACATTCCTCGATCCACCGCCCATTCACAAGCAGCATTAGCCTGCACCAGCAGTCGCCTCGCGGTGTCCGTGGGCTTGTTTTCCACCGCCCAATCCCTAATTTTTAAGGCTTCTTCGGGAAGCTGATAAGGGCAAGAAATGAGTTGCTTTAAATGACCTTGATACCCTTTCCACGTGGTCGGAGATACATTTTTTTTGCGAGAGTCAACGTATTTTTCGTAAATCTCTGGCAGCGTCAAATTCTTAGCCTGGGGAGCAGGCGGCGGATATTTTTGCCTATATTTTTCTAGAGTGATATCGAACGAGCCACTTAAGAAGTCAATTTCAATTTGCTTGGCTTTTAACTCGGCAAATTTTCGATTTTCTGGGTTATCGGAAATGCCTAAAGCAATTCTCTTGACACTTCTGCAATAAATCCGAGGCAATACCAAAGAAAGAGTTTGCCCCCGAACGCAAACTCTAATTGAATTTTTAGAAGTCCTCATTAACCGTCCTTAATGCTAGTTTGTGCCGTCGGGGTCTTTGTCGTTGGGGTCGTAAAATCCATCAAAGTCGCAGTAATCACACCCGCATCCTTCGCACCGTGGGCATACAGTTAGCGGTGGGTACTCAATCTCAGATAGATCTGCTACTTGCTTAGGACTCAACTTCTGAATCCGTTGCGGTGGTTGCCAGTTAGATCCCCAGTTTTGACGAAGTTTAGCGAGCGGAACCGGCTGCTCAAATAATTTGGGTTTTTCTACCCAAATTGCCATCGCGGCTTTCGCATCCTGGTAATAAGCGTCAAATTCACTTGGCGTAACTTTGGCTAAGTGGCCTTGATTCGTCGATTGCCACAAAATTTGTGGCGTCTTGCATTCACATTTACTGACAACCACTACCCCAATTGCTTCCCCAACTGGTAGCGTGGCATAAATTATAATTGTGTCGCCGGGGAGAAGAAGGCGACTAAACCCAGCCTTTCTGAGCTCGACACTCTTCCTGTTACCGGAATCAAAGAAAAGTTCCGCCCATTTTGGGCGGACTGAAATTATGAATGTGCGATCGGGATTCATTTCCACAAGCCTATATTTCTTACTAAAAGTTGCTACCAAATTTCAAGGTCAGCTCGGCAAGTTTTGCCTTGCCATCCGCGAATTTGCGTCCCTTCATTTTGAGAATATTCTCAATGATCCAAGTTTGGGTTTTACCTTCGGAAGTAGCCGCTTCCACTTCCCGCCACAGAAGCAAATCGCTAGGGATTTCGATGGGCTCGGCGGAAGTGGAAGCAAGTTCAAATTCTTCTCTCCATTGGGCTTCCAGCGCTTCTCGCGTGGAAGCTACTTCCGCATGGGAAGTTTGCTGGGAAGCTAGAATAAGCTCAGCTTCCTGCCGTCGTTGCTGCTCGGAAACATACACCGACGTGCTGATTTCATCTACCAAGTCAGCAGCCACGGCGGCATCTTTCATAGCCTCAAATTCCTCAGCTTTTGCTACTTTCAAAGCACAGCGCCGTGCTTCAAAGCAGCAAGCAAAACTAGACGCCAGGGCAACACCCTGTATGAAATTGTGCAAAGGGATTTTACGGGAAAAGATGAAAGGCGGTGCTAGCCACAGGCAAACCCCAGAGATGGATAGAGCCGAAACTTTTAAGAGCGACATAACATCACCCCCAGCCCGACTAAAGCCCCGACTGTGCTTGCGACTAGCCGAAAGCGAAACTGTAGCAGGTCTATTTTCAAGATTGCGATAATGGCATCGTCCAGCAGCCAAGCAGTAGCGCTGACGATGAGTTTGAGAGCAAAGAGTGCCTGCACGAACAGCAGCAGGGAAGGGTGCAGCGACGCCATCCAGCAGAGGAAGCTGGAGGCAATCGCAGTCAGCAGAAAGTTGTTGCCAAGTGCGATCGCCTTTATCATTCTTTCACCCCGCCCAATAACTTAGTCTTGATGGCTTCTATCCGTGCAGTAGCATCGGTTTCAGCTTTCTCAAGCCCAAAACCTAATCGGGCATAACCAGGACGCAACCCCTGCAAGTGCTTACCTAGACCTGCATCAGCACGTTTCTTTTTTAGTTCGTTGGTTGCGACACTTTTTTCGTACCCGCGGTGCAGCTTGTGGACTTTTGCATCGGCTTCCTCAATCTTGGTCATTGCCCCATAAGCGCGTTTTGATTGGCGCGCGCCGTCGGTCTTTTCCTTTGCCAATTCCTTCATGGCGTCCGCTTCCTCAGCGGTGAAGTAGCGCGGGGTATCGCATACTGGCACGGAACGGATAGAGGTAAACTTGCCGGGATTTAGTGGCGTGATGACGCTGGCATCCGTTGGTTTGCTAATCGCTTCTGATTTGTGGCTGATGGCATCGCTACCGCCACCGCCGAATAAGGCTGTCATTGCTCCCATTACTTCCTTCCTAATTCGATTGTGATTCTGACAGGTAACTTGCCAACCAAAGGTCTGAACAGGCAAAGCAAAGATACCATCCCGACAAAAAGGGCGATCGCTAATTTCCACTTAATTTGGGCACGGTCAGACACCTCGATCGCCCTTTTTGGCAGAGGTACTAACTCCTCGCTACCTTCGAGCAATTTTTCCCAGGTTGTCAGTTGCCTCCGATCGCCGTAGAGAGATGCGTAGGGAGTCAAGCCCAAGTCCGCCGCTTGAGATTTCAGATCATGAAGCGACTTCTTGATTTTTGCCATAATAAATAAGCTCCGATTTTTTGAATGCCGGTCGATAACTTTGCACGCGATCGACCGACAACGACTCACTGATGATTTCCTGAAATTTTCAGGGCCCGGAGATGAGCCAAGGCATCCTCCTTGGCTTTCTCCTCGGCTGAGAAAATCGCTAGTGCTTGAGCGATTCCTCGGTTTTCGGCTTCCTGAATCTCAAGGTCGCTAAGCGCATTAGTTCGCTGCTGGCTGGCTTGGTTGCAAGCAGCAATCTGCATTAATTTGGATTGGATACCACCTCCAATTTCCTCGGAGCGGACGGTAGCGCTTTGTCGCATCAGAGAAATTTTTTCCTCCAGTGTTGCCACGTGGTTAACCACACAGAGCGTTGTGACCGGCTGAGTGGGAGGATTAGCAATTTGAATTAGCCGATCAATCATCTTTTCATCTTTAGCCTCGCAGGCCGCAATTAAAGCGATCGCCAATTCCGAATAGCGGGTATTTTTTGCACTACCTCGGCGGATTGAATCGACCCGGCAACCTCGAACTCCTAGCAAGTGAGATATTGAGCGCTGGAAACCCGATTTTGTAAGGTCTGTGCGTTTCAGCGCTTCATTTGCCCCGATCCACTTGTCTCGAATCGATTCATCAATCGATTCGCTATTTAAGTGAATCGATTCAATTTCAGGGTGAATCGATTCACTCATTACTTCAACTTCTACGCTCATTCTTCCTCCTTATCTTCAATCAATTGTTCAATAGTCAATATCGCCAATTCGTCCGTAATCCCTAGGGATTCGGTCATTAGTGTCAGTGTCAATTCAAGCTGCCACTTACTCATCCAAGCAAACTTCAGCGATTCAATCACAGGGGTGTGGTGCTTACTACGATACCGGAGATAGCTGGATAGTCGCCTCCACATATTTCGGTTAAATAAAGCAGGGAAGATTTTCCAGCAACCTCTAGACGATCTATTAACAAGCTCGAATGCTTGGTGCAATCCATCCGAGCACTCAATGAGCTGCGAATCGGAAGCCATCGCATTAAATACTAAGAAGAAAGTATGATCGGCCTTGATTGCCACATCAATTTGACCCGCCGACAAGAGTCGATCTCTTGAAATGCCCGATGGCTCGTCGGAAAAGTTCAAACTCCAGCCATCGGGAGAGTCGTCCCTAATGAACTGTAGGTATTTCCACTTTTTATCAACGCTAAATTCCTGCATCTTTTTTTGCCTTTAGGTCAGTCAGCAGTAAATCAGCAAATTTGACAGCCATAGCAATGTTCTGATCATGCGGAATAGAGCGGTTCATGGGGTCAGAAGAAATGAGCGCCGCCAATTGATCTGATGCAATGTGTGCCCTCAGAGTGGCGGCTGATGAGATGGTTGCACTATCGCCCTTAGCAGGAGGATTGCAAGGATAGTGATCGAAAGATTCAAGAGCCAAAGATTCAAGAGCCAACCTAGTCCTGTTGACGCCGTGCCAAGCATCACCTAGCGTCAGGTCTCCAGGATTATAGCGATCGTCCTGTTCAATCTCACAAAAAAGTTCACTAACAAAGATTTCATCAATTTGATTTTCGATGCTTTGCAAGGCTTGTTGCAGTTCCAAAATTGTTTTCATTGAATTTCTACCAGTAAATGACGGGGGATGATTTTGCAGCCACCGCCGGGAAAACAGACCCGGTAAGGGCTGAGATAAACGGGGCGGAGGCGACCAGTTTTTTCGGGGCCGCCCAAAACAAGAACTCTAGCTCCTGATTCAATACTAAATTGGGGCAAATCAAGAGTGAGTTGTACGTGCCAGATGGTTTTAAGTTCCGGTTTGCACTTTTTCATTTTTCTATTCCTTTTTCAATGTTCGGTGGTGAATTTTGCCCGCAGAAATCTCGCCCAAGCATTGCTTAGACTTGTGGATATGCGGATGATCGAAAGATTTGTGCGTGAAACCGACTAGACGACAGCAATATTCGACAGATACTCAGACAAAACTTGGAAGTATCTAACAACAGAATTTCGAGAAATTAACTCACGCTGCATTCGCTCATAAACCCCTCCCTCTTTGGTGATTAGATATCTAGGTGGGATACCGCAAATAGTGTGCCTGGAAACGGATAAAGCTTCGCAAAGCAATTCAATTTCGGTAGTATCACAGCCGACGCACTGAATATTAGAAAGGTGCTCGGAGGGTACTTGATAGTAGATGATTCTTCCGGGATGGGAGGACAACAAGCTCTTGTGATACAGGCTACCGCCGTCGATCAAGCAGGGAGGAATTTGAGTGGTGCGATACTTAGAGGCCGATTTATCGCTCAAAAGGCAAATATCATAAATCTCGGGTTCAACAATTTCTGGCTGAACAGATTCAAGCGGTATTTCTTCGGCGACAGGCTCAATCTCAACTGCTTCGGAAAGAACTTTAGCCACCCAACGAGATAAGGAAACTTTGGAATTTCTTTTCGGGGCTGACAGGGAGGTGGTGAAGGATTTGGCGAGGAAATCTACCATGCGCTTGAGTTCGCAAATCGATCGAGAAATTAGCTCGTCGATCAGGGATTCGGCGTTTTCAGTGGGTAGTCTGAGGTCGGGGAAATTGAGCTTGAACATTTCTACCTTTACTGATACGGCTGTTTTGTATTCGAGAGTGACTTGCATTGATTTGCTAAGGGGAATTGTAGGCCCGTCTCTCCGGGCTGTTACGCCACTTTTGTCAGTAAGTTTTAACATGGTAGGTGTCACCAGTATTAGTTAGTTAGTTAACAGACACGCTTACCGTTTACCCATACATTTTTGCTGAAGCCAATCCCGATCGATTCGATCGATTCTTCAGAAAGGTCTACACCTTCTGTAATTTCGCTGGTAGGGCCGTGATTAACTACTTTCCCAGCAATCCTGACTGTGTTGATATTGGTAATACGGTCAACTCCGATCGTGGATTGCGATTGATCTACGTGAACTTTTCTATTTCTAAACATGACTTTTTAGCGATTTAGATCGACGCTAGTAAATTTGTAAGAGTGAAAAGAGGCCGCCGTCTTTTCGGCTGTGAGGTGCCCACCAAAACTGGCATTGAACCAGTAAGTCTTACTTTTTAGGGCAATTATTCAGGCAGTCAATCAGTAAGCTAGCCCTTGTTCCTTTCCGAGTGTCACCCAATCAGGGTTTGATTAAAGCCTTGTAAGCACCGTCGTAGCAGATCTTTCAGGTATCTGAGGCTGCTATCTCTCAGGGGTTTGGGCGGTGTTTGTTGGCGATGAAATCAGTATAGCATTAAATAACGATAAACGCTTGCGTTTATCGTTATTTTTGCGTCATCACCCAAACCCTGAGAAAATTTTGATATCACCACCAGAAACACCTATGCCAGACCTCATTACCAAAGCAGCAATGCTTACGATCGCACTTTCAGCCTGCCACGGCTGCCTAGTAGTGCCTGTTCCAATCCCAATCCCTATTTCAAATCCAAGTGAAGCTAGCCCCAACACCACCCCATCCCAAAAAAGCGCTTCCAGCGAACAGGTTGAAGGAAATAACGAAAAATACAAGAAAACCTGCCATGCAGACGCTCTAACAGAAAGCGAGGGACGAAGAATTACCGAAAATTCTGAAAATCTAGAAACAGCAGGGGACAAGCTAGCAATGTCAGGAAAATACAAGGAAGCTATCCGAAAATACAATGAAGCATCAGCAGCCATGCTCAACGAGGCGATCGCAGATGGCAGCGCGGAGGACATGGAAGTTTCTGCTATTTGGCACAACTGGCGCGGAGAGGGGATTGAGGGCTTTCGCGAAGAGAACCGCGCGCTGCTACAAAAATCAGCAGAATCTAACTTTAAAATCGGCACCAGCTACGCAAAACTTGGAAAATTAGAACTGGCTATTGACTGCTTCAATCAAACAATCAAAATCGGCATACTCCCACCCAATGACGCAATAGCCTACTTAAATCGTGGGGACGCTTACCAAAGGGTAGGGAACAAAGAGAAGGCTAAAGCTGATTTTCAGCAAGCAGTGAATTTATTCAAGAAATACAAATTGTTGTCTTACCAAAAGGATTCAGAGAAACGTTTACGGTCGGTTTCTGTCAATTAAGGGACGGTCGAAACAGCACCAACACAAAAGGCGAGCGCTCAAAGCGCTCGCCTTTTGTGATCAGATTAAAATCAACCCCTACCAACTCCCTTAGCTACCACAACAGCAGAAGGTTCAGACACCTCAACCCTAGGGGACTCAAAAGCCTCAATCAAGTCATCTAGGGTACACCGGTAAATTTCCAGCAATTTTTTCATCTTAGACGGGACAAGATGCGGGGGGGACATTTTTCGTTCCCATTGGGAAACGGTAGATTCCCGAACGTCAAGGGCTTGAGCAACTTGTCGCTGGGTTAAATTAGCTCGCTTTCGTAAAGTCATAGGAGTTAATTGAGGAATTTGTTGATTTTTTGCCTGTACCATATTATAGTAAAAGCTAGCGGTAAACGCAAGCGCTTACCGTTAGACTCCCTCAGTAACAACCAGCGATCGGGCTTTGAATTGGAACCTCAGCCCTTTCGCCACCCCCATTCTCTCAGGCATTCCGGCAATCCGCGAATCCCGGGCATCTACCCACAATCAACCTCTGCCATGGCATCCATGAAAACCCTCTTACCGACAATTATTTGGCTGACACTTGGAACCGGATTCCAATCCGATCCACCACCAAAAAGGGGCGAGGGTCGGCAACCCCAACAGGAGGCACAGATGTAAATCCAAAAACAACAAACAGACTCTTCGCAACCCATATCTTTCTTTCTGCGGCGCCTTCGCCGCTTACTTACCTCACCATCCGAAACATGGATCTCCCAAACTTCGACGACGACGACTTGGACGAACAAATACAAATCATCGCAGCCCAGGACGCAGAGATTTTCGCTCAGATGGAGCCTCTCATCGCGGGCCTAAACCACCACGAAAAGATGGCATTGGCTCTGAATGCGGTGGTGGCGATTGACAGATCTCACACCCAACTCTGCATCGTGCTACCCAGGCACGGAGCTCACCCCCCTCAGTTAAGGGTGGCGATCGCCATGCTGCGACATTTATCCCCTCAGACCCTGTGCGAGCTTGCAACCGACATTATTTCCGACGATTTCGATCTGGGCCTTGATACGGCTTCAAATCCAGAAGGGACAGGCGGCTATTACTTCTGCCCCAATTGCAACAGGAAGACAATGCACGATCTGATGCCGGTGAATTTGCCCAATTACGAGATGGATACGCTCCAAAAAATCGTCCAGGCGGAAGCAGATGTAGTGCCGACCTGTATTACCTGCTTGGAGAGAGCTAATAGATACGAAAGAGAAGAATTAGGCCTTGATTAGCCAAAACTATGAAACCCAGACCCGACCCGAACAAAAAATGGAGCCCCCAGGAAATTCTGGATATCCCAGTGCCTCGCGACCTGGATTACCGGACAAGCTCCCGCAATGCCTGCGCGTCCGCCGCGACCGAAGCGAAGATTTTGCGCGATGGCATTCGTAGAGCCAAGATTATGAATTTTCTTGAGATAAACAAGAGTGCAACAATCTCACAAATAATTCACCATTTCAAACCCGAATCGATCGGAATCAGAACAGTCTGGGGCTGGCTCAAACTGCTTGAGACTGAAGGGAAAGTGCGGCACACTAGCAACACGAATATTTGGCTTTTGTCAAACAGCAGCAAGCAACCAAGAAAATGAAACTCAATGAAATACTTTATCGGGTTCTTGAAGCAGTAGAAAAGTTAGAGGACAACGAATCAGTCAGCAAGCAGTGGATCAAATCCATCAAGGAGATAGACAAATCAGTATCTACTGGCTACTCTTTAGTCGGTACGTTTATCTCGGAAAGCGAGGAATTGGAACCCGGCTTATATCTTATTTTCCAGGAAATCGATAGGCGCTTTTTCTTGAAAAAAACCTTCGTCAAATGGGATGGAGTTGGATCAAAAAAGCGAATGTGCGAGGACGAGAACGGAAATATAATTTTTGAGGCTCGTACAGTCGAAGAAATAGAAACAGCGAGAAGAGCCATCCTATTTGATTTTTCTGGCACCAGTGCAGAACTTTTGCACTGCACCTTTTTGCCTCAAAAATGGGCTAAAAAGCTTTGGGAGCCTATAACTGAATGGCTTGAATCGCAACCTAATCTCGAAACTAAAGTCAAATTCTGGGAGGCGGAAGTTGCAGAGCGTACAGATGCCCTGCGCCAAGCACAGCAACGACTAGAGGCCCTAAAGAGACAAATTGCCTCTGATGCTAAGGAGTTAGATCCTGAGACCAAGAAGTGGCTACAAACTGGCGCAGTTTTAGGTGGCAAAAAAAAAGCAATCGGAGAGCGATTGCTTTAAAGGTCTTAAATTTTCAAAAAAAAGTAACTACATTGTATCATGTTAACAGATAAACATCTACAAGAATTCGCAAAATCTGGCATTTCTAAAGAAATAGCCGAGTCTATTTTTCGCTCAGTTTCCGACCCCAAAGAAATCGCCGCATTTTTGGGGTGGCCAGCTTATCAAGGGCCGCCCGGATGGCTCTACGAAGGGATAGATCCAGTCACAGGCAAATCAACAGGCATTGGCCAATTCAAGCCCGACGGTGGCATCACTTTTCCTGATGGGAGCAAAGCTAAATACCTGAGCCAAAAAGGGGCGGACGGCAAGGGCAAATACGATGCTTGCTGCTTGCCTGTGCCGGGGATTGATTGGCAGGAAGTAGTTAACGATATCTCCATACCAGTGAGGGTTGCCGAAGGCGGCAAAAAATCAACATCTTCTATGCTTCATACCACCATGCCCACAATTGCACTGAGCGGCGTGGATATGGCGACTTACGGCCGCAGCGGACAGCTAACCCCTACGATGGCAGCAGTTGGCAGAGAGGGGCGAATTATCGAAATAGCTTACGATTCCGACATCATTGAAAATAAAAATGTCAGGGCTGCGGCGATCGCATTTGGCAAATCGCTGAAGAAAGTCGGCTGCACGGTCAAGATAAGGCTTTGGCCCCTGGAATGGGGGAAAGGGATTGATGATGCGATTGTAAACATAGGAGTTGAGAAGTTTGATCGGCAGTCCGCGGTGGTGGACTTTGACGAGTGGCTGAAGCCGACCAAGAAAGTCAAAGAGGCGATCGCAAATTCCGGCGAAACCGACGAGCCAGAAGTCAAAGAAAAGAAGATGCCCAAGCAGAGCATCATCGCAAAGGCGATCGCTGAAGCCTACCAAAACAAACTGGCATGGCGACCCACTTACAAAAGGTGGTACCGGTACGGAGCCGAAATGGATGGCTGCTGGAGCAATGAAGAGGAAGATTTTATCAGTCGCTTAATCAGCATGGAACTGAGTGCTAGGGGGCTAGAACACAGCGCATCTTACCTAGCAGGAATCCTTAAGCTAATGAAGGTTTTCTTAGCCGTAAAGGGGTGGGATTCAACTAGAAATTTATTGCCTGCCAAAAACGGAGTGATAGACCTAAAAACCCTAAAATTATCGGCACACTCACCGCACTACAAACTAACCTGGCAACTTCCTTACAACTACGAACCTAAAGCCAATTGCAAGCCGATTACCGACTGGCTGCTGGAAGTCACCAAAGGAAATAATTCACTGCTGGAACTACTAAGAAGTTTTTTATATTCAATTATTCACGGCCGCACCGACATTCACCGCTACCTCGAAATACTCGGCCCCAGCGGTTCCGGTAAATCTACTTTCATGAAATTAGCAACAGCAATTGTAGGCGATCGCAATACACACATCACCAAGCTCAAAAAATTAGAAGGCAACTTTGAGACCGCATCTTTAATGGATAAGCGGCTGGTACTAATAACAGACTCAGACAGGTACGGCGGCACGGTTGAAACCTTGAAAGCCTTAACCGGGGGCGATTCTATACCATACGAAGAAAAATTTTTACAATCTAAAGAAGGTTTTCACCCGGAATGCAAGGTAATAATTGCTTGTAATGAACCAATCCAAGCCCAAGATTATATTGCGCTTGAGCGGCGCCGAATTACTGTACCGTTTGATAATAAGGTTGGCGTCGAAAATCAACGAAGTTTGATAGAAGAAGTTAACGGTGAAATGGTAGGAGAGTTTGTAAGCTACTTGCCAGGATTATTAAATTGGGTATTAAATACCGACCAGCAAACGGCAGAAAAGTATCTCAAGAAAACCGAAAAGATGGTTACTGGATACAAGCGAATCGCCATGCAAGCAATTATCGAGACAAATCCGATTGCGGATTGGGCAGACAAACACTTGATTTACAAAGAAGGGGCACGCTTGCAGGTTGGCGTTGCCCAGAAAAATAAAGACGGTGGCAGCAGTAATTCCTACCTTAATGTCGCCTCATGGATGTATGCTTCTTATGCAGAATTTTGCACTACCACAGGTACACATTTATTGAGCCTAAAGCGCTTTATAATGTTAGCGAATGATCTATTTGTAAATCAATTGAAACTCAATGTCCGTCACTCCAAAGACAGGGTATGCGCTTTCTTTGAAAATCTAAAACTGCGATCGGAATTTGACGACAATCTTGGATTAATTAGCGGAGAAATACCGGTGTCTACACCTGAAACACCGGTGTCTACACCTGAAACACCGGTGTCTACACCTGAAACACCGGTGTCTACACCTGAAACACCGGTGTCTACACCACTTCCTACACCACCAGCAGATCCAGACTGGGGGAAATTTCCCAGCGCCACAACCGATTCACGTGAAACCCGAAAAAACAAAGCGCTTGCCTGTCGCAATCAATTATTGAAGGCAATGGCGATCGCAAACTGCCACAAGGATTTTGTGCCCTTGCAAAGCCGTTGGACGTGGGGAGAGGTTAGCTGGGTATCGAAAAATCTATTCACCGCCGAGCAGGCACGGAAATTTATGGCAATCATGGAAACCAAACAACAAGAGCTAGATCTTGGTCAATAGGTGTTGACTAACGACTAATGACCAACATAAAGGAGTAAACATAATGACAAAAACACGAGACGAAATTCTTGGTCAGTGGGAAAATCTGATGGGGGAAACTTATTATCTTCAGTGCAGAGTAGGCGATCTTGTGGATGAATTCGACCTTGTAGAAGACAGGCTGGGATGGAGAAGCATGGGGATAGCTTCTTTCATCCAGTCAGAATCAAAATTTATCCCAGGCCAGTCCAAATTCAGCCCAGGCAGACTTTTTAAAAAAACAACGCTATTGTTTCCGGCCGGATTTCTCACAACAGAAGAAATCCAAATTTGCCTGGGCGATCGGCGGATAGGAAAAATGCTTGCTGAATTCACAGATGTTATCAGGAGCCAAATTAGAAAAGCTGCCAGCGGGCGGACGCGGGATGAAGATATGCTCGACCAGCCGCTAATAAGGAATTTGCGAGAAGCTTTTGAGGATGAGCACGGCGAACACCCCGACGCTCAGCTTATTGGATGGCATCAAATTGAGGAAAGGCTAAACCAGTATATTGTGGACATACAAAAAGAATGGCGCAAAAAACTAAAACGTAGGTAGCACAGCACAAACTTACCACCCTTATTAAGGGGACGATGAGCACCACGGTACGATGTGACAAAAAGTTAACCGCCAGACGACTACCTTGTTAGCACTCAGTATCAACTACTAATATGTTGAGGCACGGCTGCGGGTACTATTTGGCGGCCAAGGGGATAGACACCGGGGCGATTCAAGATTATCTGGGACACGCTAATATTAGCCACACAGTCCGCTACACCCAGCTAGCACCGCAGCGTTTTCAAGGGTTCTGGGAGGATTAAAAATACTTTTCTGTAATCCTTGACAGTTACCTAAAAGTTACTTATATTAGTTACATAGTCTTGTAGGTAACGGTTAGGTAACTTATGGCAATTCCATCGGTAGTGCAGGGGCAGGGGACGATCAAGACAGAGGACGGCAAGGTAATTGAGCTAGATTCTCCAAAAGGTTCTACATGGTTGGAGTCGATCGGCTCTTTCAGATTTGAGCCAGTCGGGGCAAACAAGCCCTACACAGTCCGCAAGGAATCGAACAAAGGGGGCGACTATTGGTATGGTTACAGAAAGATGTCGGGCAAGTTACATAAAAAGTACATCGGCAAAACCTCTGAGCTAAGCACAGCAAAGCTTGAAGAGGTTGCAGAGGCGCTGAATACTTTCCCACAACCACGGGTTACAGACAAAGTTACAGATACATCTAACCAGGGAGTTGCATATACGGTTACAGACAACCGCGACGCTGACAGATTGACGGCTTTAGAATTACAGGTGAAAGCGCTGCAAGAATCTGAAGCTTTGAGGAGTGGACTGCCGAGAAAGTTCGAGTCGGGTAATTTTGAAGAATTGCCTACGGCTACAGATAATGAGTTACAGACTGCTATAGGTAACTTACAGGTAACTCTTTTGAGATTAGAATTGGAAAATCAATCTCTAAATGAGGAGTTGGCAGCAGCGCGGGAAACTATCGCGACACAAGGTCTTTTGGTCCGAGATGGCGCGGATTGTGAGTGGAAATTAAAGCAAGATTTAGAGGGTGCTAAGGCGGACTACGCCAAACTTCTAGAATCCAGTAGCCACATAAAAGCCGATCGCGAAAAACAAATCACAGAATTACGGTCGCAAGTTGCGACCGAGCGCGCCGATCGAGAAGAAGTCGAGACACAACTCACCGACTTGAAACAAAATTCAGCCACTGCCAGCAAAGATTTACCAGATGCAGCCGACTTGCTTAACCAGTTGAAAGCTAAGTGGAAAAAGTCGGAAACTAAGCGGAAGGAGCCGAAGGCGGACTTAGCAGACTTAGACTTTGTTTTAGAGATTTTGGAAGGCTGAAGCGACAAAGATGCACAGTATAAATTTGCCCCCTTGATAAAGGGGCAACGAGCAGTCCATAAGCTATGGGCTGCTTTTGCATTTGTGGTGGCACAATCAACGCATTTCCGGGATTTGTGGTGGATGTGGCGCGCAAATGCCATGAAATTTAAAAATATAAATTTATAAAATCTAAAATCTAAAATCTAAAATCTAAAATCTAAAAAATATTTACTTTTAATTTAAAAACCCACCACATCCACCACATCCACCACCATCAATAGTTCCAGCCACCACAGTGCCACCACACAATCGCTGTAATCCACCACATTCGCCAACCACCGCCGGAAAAACAGAGAGGCCGGCAATGAAGACAAATTGATGCCTGTCATTGCCGACCTCTGTGGTGCTTTTGAGGGTGTTTTTAGCTTATTTTGAGTCCAGATTTGAGCCAAGTTGTGGCTTTGCCTGTCTCGAAATAGCTGAAACCCAAAGCCGATGGCGGGATTTGAACCCGCGACCGATCGATTACGAATCGATTACTCTACCACTGAGCTACATCGGCAAGACGATTATGCATAATAGCACAAATTCAACAAAAAAGCAATGAGCTGTAGAATTTCATGAAAAACTCCACAACCCAAAACTCATAACTTGTTAAACCGCAAGTTCTCCGTCTGTTGAGCCGCCGCGGGCACCGGAATAAACCAAGCCACGCTGCATATCCAGCGTCAGCATCGTGCCGTCCCGAATTACCCGCATGGCATTCTCCACACCCACCATCACCGGCACGCCCAAACGCAAACCGATAATCGCGGCGTGAGAAGTCAAACTTTCCTCCTCCGTTACCACACCAGCGGCTTTGCGAATCATCTCCACAAACTCGGCGCTGGTGCGTTCTACTACTAAAATGTCTCCTGCGTGGAAATTGGCTACATCCGCAGCAGTGCGAGCAACTCTGGCCATGCCGCTCACAGATCCTAAACCGACACCGGTGCCTTTGCCTAAAACGGCTGTGACTACCTCAATTTTGATCAAATCCGTCGAGCCGGCAACCCCTTGCTGAGTACCGGCTGTCATCACTACTAAATCTCCGTCGCACAGGAACTCTTTTTCTTGGGCGACATTAATGGCAGATTGAAATGTCTGGCCTGTTGAGGGCAAATCCAGCACCAGTAATGGTTTGACTCCCCATACTAATTGCAGTTGTCGGGCTACGTCTACGTGGGGAGTAACGGCCAAAATCGGTGTTTTGGGTCGGAATTTCGAGACGTTGCGGGCTGTAGCGCCGGTTTTGGTCAGTGTCATAATCGCCGCTGCGTTTAACTGTTCGGAGATTTGGCTGACTGCTTGGCTGATGCCGTTGGTGATCGATCGACCAACATCTTCTACATTTCTAATATTGCCCCTAATTCCTTCCCTCTCCATCCGCACTGCAATTCTCGCCATCGTCGCCACCGCTTCGACGGGGAAACTGCCGACTGCTGTTTCATTGGAAAGCATTACCGCATCCGTTCCGTCGAGAATGGCGTTAGCTACGTCGGAAATCTCGGCACGGGTGGGACGGGGATTGTTGACCATGCTGTCGAGCATCTGGGTAGCGGTAATCACCGGAATCCCCATGCGGTTGGAAGTCGCAATCAAGCGCTTTTGCAAAATCGGCACGTCTTCGGCGGGCAGTTCCACGCCCAAATCGCCCCGGGCGACCATCACGCCGTTGCAAAGGGCGAGAATTTCTTCCATTTGTTCGATCGCCTCGTGCTTTTCGATCTTAGCAATTACCGGTACTTGCTTGCCCGCACTGGCAATCAGTTCTTTAATTTCGAGCATATCCTGGGGATTCCGCACGAAGCTGAGGGCTACCCAATCGACACCTTGGTCGAGGCCAAACATTAAATCTTTGCGGTCTTTATCCGTGAGCGCTTTAATTGACAGGTATACGCCCGGAAAATTCACGCCTTTGTTGTTGGAAAGCGGGCCGCCGACAACGACGCGACAGTACAATTCTCCCGCGCCGCGGTCTACTTTTTCCACACGCATTTCCACTTTTCCGTCGTCGAGCAGAATTACGGCTCCCTCTGGGACTTCCGAAGCTAGGGGTTCGTAGGTGACGGAGGAAATCAGCTCTGTGCCGGCTACCGGGCGGCTGGTCAAAATGAAAGGATCGCCGTTTTTGACAACTATAGAGCCTGTTTCAAAGCGCCCCAAACGAATTTTTGGGCCTTGAAGGTCTTGGAGGATGGCGACCGGCTGGTTGAGTTCAAAGGACGTTTGTCTGATTAAGCGAATGCTGCGCTGGTGGTCATCTTCTGTTCCGTGGGAAAAGTTGAGTCGCAAAGTTGTGGCGCCAGCTTCTATGAGGTTGCGGAGCACTTCTGGGTCGGATGTTGCTGGGCCAATGGTGGCTACAATTTTAGTTCGGCGTAGGGCTTTTGGCAGTTGCATGAATTGAGATGGGGTGGCTGGAGGATTTCTAGTTTAAATTTCGGCTAACTTTTCATCTTTCAGTACAAGCAATGACGCTAGTCTCAAGTCTTAAAAATTTTGATAGTCGTCAAAACAGCAGGCATTGACCAATATATAGAATATCTGACTTTTTACCGATCGGTAATCTTTTCTTGGCGATCGGCTTTTTTAGAAAATATTTCCGCTCCCAGGGTTGACATAAATACAGATATACCCATTTATTAGACTTGAGCTGCTCTGCTATGCGGCTAATCTAGGATTGGGATCGTTTCACAGCAGCAATACTTGGCTTCTTGTGCAGAGGCAACTGTCTGGCGATCGGACTCTGTTTTTTCACGAAACTTTACTATTGGCAGACTTGTATCTTATACTACGCAAGTGTGAAATATTAAGGAGTGTTAACAAAAATGTCGGAGGCAGGACGGCCGCTGACAGTGCCGAAAGAGTTTCTGAGTCCTCCGGGTGACTTGAATCCGACGCTGCTGTTGTTTTTGAGTGCATTAGCGATTATCGCGATTTCCTTTGTGGGTTACTGGTACGGGGACTGGCCGGATTGGTGTTGTTTTTCGCTGAACGTGCTGGCGTTGCACATGGCTGGAACGGTGATTCACGATGCGTCTCACAACGCGGCGCACCGCGATCGTACAATTAACGCTATTTTGGGACACGGTAGCGCGCTGATGTTGGGCTTTGCTTTCCCGGTATTTACGCGGGTACATATGCAGCATCACGCCCACGTTAACGACCCAGATAACGATCCAGACCATTATGTTTCTACGGGTGGGCCTCTGTGGCTAATTGCTGCGAGGTTTTTTTACCACGAGATTTTCTTCTTTAAGCGCAAACTGTGGCGGAAATACGAACTTTGGGAATGGTTTTTCAGCCGTTTGTTTGTGATCGGAGTGGTTTATCTCTCAATTCAATACGACCATTTAGGCTATGTGCTGAACTTTTGGTTTTCTCCTGCTTTGGTAGTGGGGTTAGCCTTGGGCTTATTTTTTGATTATTTGCCACACCGTCCGTTTCACGAGCGCGATCGCTGGAAAAATGCCAGAGTATATCCTAGTCCAATTCTGAATATTTTAATTTTGGGACAGAACTATCATTTGATCCATCACTTGTGGCCTTCAATTCCTTGGTACAATTACAAGCCAGCTTATGAAGCTGTGAAGCCGCTGTTAGATGAAAAGGGTTCTCCTCAAAGTCTGGGAATATTGGAAGGTAAAAAGGACTTTTGGAGTTTTATATATGACATCTTTTTAGGGATTAGGCTGCATCACAAGAAAGCCACTGATTGACAAAAAATCCGGTTTCTTCGAGAAGCCGGTTTTTTTATGTTTTTTATCTAAGCCAATCCCAACCGAAAAAGGTAAGCTAAAATAAATTTATCTGCTGGAGAAGCCTATTTCAATTCAGCAGATCCTAACTGCCATGACCCAAATTACTCTCGACCTCAACCCAATTATCAAACTTACCGAAGAACAGTTTTATTTACTCTGTCAAGAAAACCCAGATTTAAAACTAGAAAGGAACCCTAATGGAGAATTAATCGTGATGCCGCCGACAGGAGGAGAAACCGGAAAACGTAACGTCAAACTGATTGTACAACTGGCAATCTGGAACGAGCAAACTCAACTCGGCGAAGTTTTCGACTCATCGACAGGGTTTACTCTACCAAACAAAGCCGATCGATCTCCCGATGTCTCTTGGGTCGAAAAATCTCGCTGGGAGGCTTTGACTGCACAACAAAGAGAAAAATTCATCCCGCTGTGTCCCGATTTTGTGATTGAAATTCTTTCACCAAGCGATAGCCTGAAAAAAACTCAAGACAAAATGCAAGAGTATATCGACAATGGCTGTCGTCTGGGTTTGTTAATTAACCGCAAAAAGCAACAAATGGAAATTTATCGCCCCGATCGAGAAGTTGAGGTATTGCAAGAACCTCAAACTGTTCCGGTAGATGTGTTGCCGGGATTTACCTTGAATTTACGGCAAATCTGGGATTAACAACAGACTGTTGCAATCCATAACAATTGCAGCTAATAGCTCAACTTCATCAATACTTAATCAGGACTATACCTGTACATTATGTGTTTTTCAGTTGGCTCGTAAACAATTGTGTTTTTCTGATTTTTCAAAGGCTTAGTGTGTTTAATTTGCGCGTCAACAATTATTAAGGGAATTAGACCTGGATCGAAAGCCGGACAAGTTCCGTCTGCTCTAAAATGTTGGCAGTAGTTACATCCTTTGGGAGCATCTCATTTTTGTAAAAGCATTTTTTTCTTATAGTGCGAGCGTCCCCGCTCGCGTATCGTATAATACGCGAGCGGGGACAGCACTATTAAATGCAAAACTGAGATGCTCCCCATCCTTTGTAATCACTCATTTTGTTATTACATCTTTTCATTCCTCAGTTAAAAATCAACCCACCATGGCTGGTGGGTTTACTCTTGAATCAATCAAAAAGTGATTTTCTTATTTTTCCGCAGCAACCGCGACGGCTAAATTCCAATCGGGCCGCAAATTTTGAGCTCCGCGCAAATAAGGATGATAAATTTCGGTGTGTGCGGGCCAATTGACGTGAATTAAAAAGCGGATGCAGCGTTCTAATGAACCCTTAACGTACATTTGCTGCACGTCCAACAAAGGAACATTGCACCACCGAGGGCGTTCGCGGGCGATCGCAGCCGGAAAGACAGCATCCAAATCGCGGGTAACAGAAAACGTAACACTAATTATTAATTCCGGATCTAAATTATTTCTTGTTTCTAATTCATCTAACAGTTCTCTCACCGCTTCTCGAATTGCTTCTACCGAATTATCGCTGGCAGTTGTTGCCCCGCGAATCGCCCGCACTTGCCAATCCACGCAAATATTCTCCATTTTTTATCAGTTGTCAGTTGCTAGTTGTCAATGGTTATTGGTTATTTGTTACTTGTTATTTGTTACTTGTTATTTGTTATTTGCGTTGCCATGAGCGGAGTCGAAGGGTTACTTGTTATTTGTTGGTTTGTCAATAACCAACAACCAACAACCAACAACCAACAACCAACAACCAATAACCAATAACCAATAACCAATAACCAATAACCAATGACTAATTTATTTAATCACGGGCGATACAGCCACAGCGGCAAACCGCTAGTAGACAGCTCGAATTCCAGCAAATTCTTGTAAGCCCAAAGCCCGGATGTATCCAGACTACTCCCCAAAACGCGATTTAGGAAAGGTTTTTGTTTTTCTAGCGTGCAGCATTCGGTTTTTTCCGGGTCGAGGCCTGCGAGTTCGGCAGTCCAGCGGCGAGCGTCCTCTTCGGTTCCGAGTCGATCGACCAAACCCAATTCTAAGGCTTGCTGGCCGGTAAAAACGCGACCGTCGGCAAAAGTTTTGACGTTTTCAACGGGGAGTTTCCGGGCTTCGGCGACGGTTTCCACGAATTGCTGGTAGCTGCTGTCGATCAAGTCTTGCAGAATTTGCTGTTCGGGCTCGGTCAATTGTCGATCGAATGCCAAGATATCTTTATAGGGCCCGGATTTAATCACCTGAAAAGAAACGCCAACTTTTTCTAACAACCGTTCTAGATTGTTACCACGGATAATCACGCCGATGCTGCCAGTAATTGTACCGGGATTAGCAACGATATGTTGAGCTCCCATGCCGATGTAAACTCCGCCAGAAGCTGAAATATTGCCAAAACTGGCGACAATTTTGATTTTTTCGCCCAAACGCTTGAGGGCGCTGTAAATTTCTTGGGAATCGCCGACAGTGCCGCCGGGGCTGTCTATCCGCAGCAGCAAGGCGGGAAATTTGCGCTCTTCAACGGTTTTGAGCGCTTCTAGAACTCGTTTGCGGGTTTCTCCGGCGATCGCTCCGGTGACTTCGATGCGGGCGATTTGTTTGCGGTAGCGGGGCTTGAATGGCCAAATCATGGGCAGTTTCGGGCAATGTGAAATTTTGTATCTCACTTCTAGTGTGCCTTATTCATTGGGTTAGATGTTGTGCTTGTGTTCGCAACAGGCAAGATGCCTGTTCCACAACCAATTTCACTGATTTTGGAATGCAACAGGCAAGATGCCTGTTCCACAAACAATTTCACTGATTTTGGAATGCAACAGGCAAGATGCCTGTTCCACAACACATTTCACTGATTTTGGAACTGCAACAGGCAAGATGCCTGTTCCACAACACATTTCACTGATTTTGGAACTGCAACAGGCAAAATGCCTGTTCCACAACCATTGCAGAAATTGTGGAACTGCAACAGGCAAGATGCCTGTTCTACAACCAATTTCACAAATTGTCGAACCGCAACAGGCAAGATGCCTGTTCCACAACCATTGCAGAAATTGTGGAACTGCAACAGGCAAGATGCCTGTTCTACAACCAATTTCACAAATTGTGGAACGGGCATCTTGCCCGTTCGATCGCACTTAACCCACCTTCGATATATAATTGTAAAAATTGCTTAACAAATCTACATCATTCCCGAGAGCGCCACTCTCATCAATTATTTGGAGCCTCCGCCATGCAGCTAAAACTTACCGATTCTAAACTGCCCTTTGCCCCGCTGTTACTCATTGCGCCGTTTTTCCTGTGGGGAACCGCGATGGTAGCGATGAAAGGGGTGATGCCACACACGACACCGCTGTTTGTGGCTGTCGTGCGTTTAATACCTGCGGGCGTGTTGGTGTTGCTGGCGGCGGCATTGATGGGAAAACAGCAGCCTGTCGGTTGGAAAGCTTGGCTGTGGATTTCGCTGTTTGCATTAGTTGACGGCACTTTGTTTCAAGGATTTTTAGCCGAAGGTTTGGCGAGAACCGGTGCGGGTTTGGGTTCAGTGATGATTGATTCTCAACCGCTAGCCGTGGCGATTTTGTGTTTGTGGCTGTTTCAAGAAAAAATAGGTTTTTGGGGCTGGTTGGGCTTAGTAATTGGCGTTATCGGCATCAGTTTGATTGGATTGCCGGATGGCTTTATTTTGGGGCTGTTTCATCCTGAAAATGTGCAGGTTTCTGCGGGTATCGAAAGTGTGTTTCAGGGCGGGGAATGGTTGATGCTGTTGGCGGCTTTGTCGATGGCTGTAGGTACGGTTTTGGTGCGGTGGGTGTGCCGCTATGTTGACCCGGTGGTGGCGACGGGCTGGCACATGATTTTAGGGGGTTTGCCGTTGTTGGCGATTTCGGCGGCTACTGAGTCGGGGCAGTTTGTGAATATCGATTTGTCGGGTTGGATGGCTTTAGGGTATTCTACTGTGTTCGGAAGTGCGATCGCCTACGGTTTATTCTTTTACTTTGCTTCAAGCGGCAGTTTGACGAGTTTAAGTTCTCTAACGTTTCTGACTCCGATTTTTGCTTTGCTGTTCGGGAATTTGTTGTTGGGCGAAGTATTGAATCCGCTGCAATCGATGGGAGTCGGGCTGACTTTGGTAAGTATTTATTTGATTAATCAGCGGGATACTTTGGCTGAGAAATTGGGGAAAGGCCGGAATGGTGCAGCGAATTCTGAGGAGGAAGTGCAGTTATTAGAGTCGTCGGAGTTGAATGCAGTTGAATTTCCCGTGCAAGTGCGGGCTACAGAATTGGAGCCGGAGGTTTAGACAGAATTGGTTAACTCTTCAATTAACTGATTGGGAGTGACAATTCGAGGAGTTGTCACCGGAAAATCTCGCGGGTTGCGGGTGACAATGGCATCAATTTGATTGACTACGGCAGTGCTATACTGAATCGCATCTTCAAAATCCTTGAAGTTGGAAATTAATGCCATTGAAATAGCAGAGCTATCCACAGTCGCCACTTGACAAAATGTGGCTATATATTTCAAAAACTCAAGCGTTGAATCTCGACCTTTAACTTTACGTATGATGTAGTAAATATCGCCAAAAGTAGAGGCTGAAATATAACCTTCTACTTGTGCCTGTTCAACAAAGGACAAAACTTGTTCGCTTTCACCAAAAAATTGCTGTCGTTCAAGGGCGATATCTAAGATGATATTGGTATCTAGCAAGATTTTCATAGCTTGTGTTTCTCCTTCAAAGCTTCCCATCTAGCTTCCTCTGCATCGAAGTCAGGCGGGACAGGCTGAGTATTCTCAAACCAGGCTTGCAAAGCCTTGATTTTAGTTTTCACTTTTCTTTTAAGGTTAGCTTCTTCTGACTGGATTACTAGCTGTGGGGAACTGACAACCGCATCAGCCACCGGCCAAACGATGATTTCCACATCTCCGGCTGGCATATCCAGGGATTCCAAAACTACCAAATTCCCAGCCTCATCTATTTTACCTCTAAGTTTGTATGCTTGCATACTAATCTCCTAAGCTTTGTCTCTATTATAGGACATAAAAATTCGGTAAGTCCCTTTGTAATCAATCCAAACTTAATCATATTAAAAATTTTCAGGAAGTCCGCCGATATAGCCCCTCAAAAATGCCTCTGATAAATCTACAGGTTCTTGTCCATCCAAAGGTTCCGGGTTGAGAATACGTCTAGCTTTAGTATAACCTAATTGGTTGCGGGAAATCACAAACAACCGCTGTTCATCATCATCTAAATCTAAGCCGTCCAAAACAGCGGGGTTATGAGTTGTCAAGATGACTTGTTTATCGTTATTTTTTGCTAGTTCGACTAATTCTTCGATTAATCTGCGACATAATCGAGGATTTAAGGAAGCGTCAATGTTATCTATTGCAAAAAATTTAGGTGTGAGTTCGCTTATGAACAAGGTAAAGTAAAAGAGTAAAAACAAAAAGCCTTCATTCGAGCTTCTTTGGTCAAAGTAACTTAAATCTGTATCTAAGTACCTATCTGTAATTTGGAGAGAAGTTTGCATCGCTGATAGATTGTGAGGAATTTCAAAATCTTTAAACCAATCTATCAATTGCAGCTTGTCTTTGATTTGATTAAGTTTATCTGGGTTATCTGCATTCAAGATATTTATAAGTTTAAACAAACCTTGACCATTAATGCCTAATGGTTGAATTTGCCCTTCTTTTTCAAAGGTTCGTAAAGCTGGGTTTTCAGGGGAGTAAACAATAAACTTATTTAGATAATATAATTCAATAAATGAGTCTACATCCTTGTTGAATATTGATAATTCTTGTTCCGTTAGTTGAGTTGCTCCTTTTAAAATTGATAAAAGTTTGTCTTGTCCCCCGTATTGCTCAACAAAAAGTTTAAGAGCATTCTCTGTAGATATTTCAGAATTACCAAAAAATTTTTTACTAATCCACTGAGAATAGGGAGAATTATCATTTTGTAAAATACAACTAAATTGTTCTTTATCATTCTGTCTTAATTCAATGCTGATATCTTTAGTAAGATTATCTTTTTCAAAAGCCGATCGCATAAATCGAGGTTCTGTCACCCGAATCCCCCGTGCAGCAAGAAACTCGTTATCCAGTTTATCATTAGCAGCCGCCGAAGCCAGGGCGATCGCCTCCAAGATATTGCTCTTACCGCAGCCATTTTCGCCAATCAGTACGGTGACTCGTCCTAATTCCAGCTTCAGCTTTTGAATAGACTTGTAATTTTTGATTCTGACTTCTTTAATCATAATTAAATCCCCTATAATCTGAATGTACTCATTGTATCTCCGATCGCATGGATCTAAAAGAACGCCTGCACAGCCACCTAATTCAAATTGTACGCGATCGCAATCCTTACTTGGCATCCGCAGGGCACTTCTATGTGCAGCAATACATTCGCGAACAGTTGGGACAGTGGGGCACTGTAGAAATTGACGATTTTGCGGTGCGCGGGCGAATTCATCACAATTTTATCTTGGATTTACCCCCCCTCAATCCCCCCCTTGCTAAGGGGGGGAAGCAAGAAAATTTGCCGATTATTATAGGCGCGCATTACGATACTGTGCCGGGGACGCCTGGGGCTGATGATAATGCTACGGGTGTTGCTGTGTTGCTGGAACTCGCAAGGGCGATCGCACTTCAACCGCTAAAATATCCAGTACAGTTAGTTGCGTTCGATATGGAAGAAGCTGGTTGTTGGGGAAGTAGGCATTATGCAGCTAAATGCAAGCAACAGCAACAGTCAATTCGGTTGATGATTTCTTTGGAAATGTTGGGTTATTGCGATCGCACTCCGAACTCCCAAAGCTATCCGGCGGGACTAAAATATTTTTATCCGAATATTGGCAATTTTATTGCTTTAATTGGGAACTTGCGGACTGTGCGCGATATGATTACTTTGAGCAGAAATATCCGCAAAGTCGGTCAGGATTGCGAGTGGTTGCCGGTGCCGAATCGAGGTTTGATTGTGCCGGATACTCGCCGCAGCGATCATGTTCCTTTTTGGGATAATGGTTATCCGGCGATTATGGTGACGGATACGGCTAATATGCGGAATCCGCACTATCATCAACCGAGTGATAAGATTGAGACTTTGGATTTGGATTTTTTGGCTGGTGTTTGTGGGGGCTTGGTTGAGGCTATTCGATATCTATAATTTTATTTTAATGAACTGCGAAGACGCGAAAAACGCGAAGGAATAAAGAAAGAAGATGATAGAAAAAGATATGAATGTTGATTTTCCCGATCGCACTTGCTGGCAATTTTGGATCGATCGCGGTGGTACTTTTACCGATATTGTCGCCCAAAGTCCTGATGGTAGGTTAGTTATTCACAAGCTGCTGTCGGAAAATCCCGATCGCTACACCGATGCAGCAGTGCAAGGAATTCGCGATATTTTGGGGATTGAGGCGGGGGAATCGATACCGGCGAACAAGATTGCAGCGATTAAAATGGGGACGACGGTGGCGACAAATGCTTTACTGGAACGTAAGGGCGATCGCACTATTCTGTTAATTACCAAAGGTTTCGGCGATGCGCTGAGAATTGGCTATCAAAATCGCCCGAATATTTTCGCCCGCCACATTGTGCTGCCCGAGATGTTGTACGATCGCGTTATTGAGGTTGCAGAACGTTACAGCGCCCGAGGTGAAGAGTTAATTGCTGTCAATCCTGAGTTTATCCCGGCTTTGCAGCAAGCCTACGATGACGGAATTCGCAGTTGTGCGATCGTCTTTATGCACGGCTACCGCTATTCGGAACACGAAAAACAAGTTGCTCAAATAGCCAGAGAAATTGGTTTTAGTCAAATATCAGTATCTCACGAAGTCAGCCCTTTAATGAAATTAGTTTCGCGGGGAGATACTGCGGTTGTCGATGCTTATTTATCTCCGATTTTACGCCGATATGTCGAACAAATAACCAGTGAGTTAATTGAGGTAGGTTCTCGGAATGAGGGATTATTAATGCCCAATTCCCAATGCCCAATTCCCAATGCCCAATTCCCCCAATTAATGTTTATGCAATCAAACGGCGGCTTAGTTGATGCCGCCCAATTTCAAGGAAAAAACAGTATTTTATCAGGCCCGGCTGGGGGAATTGTCGGTGCAGTTCAAACGAGTAAAAAGGCTGGTTTTGACAAAATCATCACCTTTGATATGGGCGGAACTTCGACAGATGTTGCCCATTTTAACGGCGAATACGAACGCGAATTTGAGACTGAAATTGCAGGGGTGAGATTGCGATCGCCCGTGATGGCAATTCACACTGTAGCAGCCGGTGGCGGTTCGATCGTGTTTTTTGACGGCGCGCGCTACCGTGTCGGGCCGGAGTCTGCGGGCGCAAATCCAGGCCCTGCTTGCTATCGGAAGGGCGGCCCTTTGACGGTGACTGATTGTAATGTGATGTTGGGGAAAATTCAGCCTGATTTTTTCCCGAAAGTGTTTGGATTGACGGGAGATTTGCCGATCGCCTCTGACGTAGTTAAGCAAAAATTCGTGCAGTTAGCGGGGGAAATTGGGGGCGAGAGGACACCGGAACAGGTGGCGGAGGGGTTTTTGGCGATCGCGGTGGAAAAGATGGCTAATGCGGTGAAAAAAATCTCGCTTCAGCGCGGTTACGACGTTTCCGAGTATACGTTGTGCTGTTTTGGCGGTGCGGGCGGCCAACACGCTTGTGCGATCGCCGATTGTTTGGGCATGAAACGGGTGTTTATTCATCCCTACGCGGGGGTGTTATCCGCCTACGGTATGGGTTTGGCTGATGTGCGGGCTATGCGCGAAAGGGCGATCGAGCAATTATTAACTGCTGAATTAATTGCGGATTTGCATGATATTTTAGCGCAATTGGAGGCGGAGGGAAAAGGGGAATTGAACCGCAGAGGCGCAGAGGGCGCAGAGGGAGAGAAAGAGGTTTTGGTTGTGAGGAAGCTGCATCTTAAATATCAGGGAAGCGATTCGGTTTTGATGGTGAATTTTGCTGGGAGTGTTGAGGAGATGCAGGCTGATTTTGAAGCAGCACACCGACAGCGTTACAGTTTTATTATGCCGGAAAAATCGCTAATTGTAGAAGCAGTTTCTGTAGAAGTTGTAGAAACAATGGATGTACTGGATAATTCTACAACTTCCCCATCTTGTGGCACAGGCATCTTGCCTGTGGCTGATAATTATACAACTTCCCCATCTTGTGGCACAGGCATCTTGCCTGTGGCTGATAATTATACAAATCCCCCATCTTGTGGCACAGGCATCTTGCCTGTGGCTGATAATTATACAACTTCCCCATCTTGTGGCACAGGCATCTTGCCTGTGGCTGAAGCATCAACAAATCCCCCATCTTGTGGCACAGGCATCTTGCCTGTGGCTGAAGCATCAACAACTTCCCCATCTTGTGGCACAGGCATCTTGCCTGTACAAATGTATGTTGCTGGCGGGTGGCGAGAAACACCTGTTTATCAGAGAGACGATTTGCGATCGGGCGACTGCATTACGGGCCCGGCGATGATTGTCGAAGCAACTGGAACTAATATCATAGAACCGGGTTGGGAAGGCGAAATCACCGAAAACAATGACTTAATTTTGAACCGCAGATCCGCGCCGATGAATGCAGTTAAAACCCATTCATCGGCGGTTAAATCAGATCCAGTTTTGCTAGAAATTTTTAATAACTTATTTCGCGCCATCGCCGAACAAATGGGCGTGACTTTACAAAATACAAGTTCCTCAGTCAACATCAAAGAACGCCTGGACTTTTCCTGTGCAATCTTCGATGCAAACGGGCAATTAGTTGCCAACGCGCCGCACATTCCCGTGCATCTCGGTTCCATGAGCGAAAGTGTTGCAGCTTTAATCCTAGCACAAAGTCATACTATTAAACCGGGCGATGTTTATGTTTCTAACAATCCCTACAATGGCGGCACGCATTTACCAGATATCACCGTTATTAGTCCAGTATTTAATCGTGATTCCTCGCTTCCTTTATTTTATGTTGCGTCGCGGGGACACCACGCCGACATCGGCGGCATCACTCCCGGTTCCATGCCTCCCAATAGTAAAATAGTCACTGAAGAAGGCGTATTGTTTGACAATTTTCAGCTAGTCAGCGAGGGTAAATTCCGAGAAACAGAATTACTACAAATTCTGACAGCCGGGGATTTTCCGGTTCGCAATGTCGCACAAAATATCGCAGATTTGCAAGCCCAAATTGCCGCCAACAATCGCGGTTTAGCAGAACTTGTCAAGATGGTAGAACATTACGGCTTGGAAACAGTACAAGCTTATATGGGTTTTGTGCAAGACAATGCTGAAGAATCTGTGCGGCGCGTAATTGAGGTTTTGACTGATGGCGAGTTTACTTATCCGATGGATAGCGGCGGACAAATTAAAGTAGCTATTACAATTAACAAGTCTGCGCGCAGTGCAAAAATAGATTTTACTGGCACTTCTTCCCAACAATTCAACAATTTTAATGCTCCCGCTGCGGTGTGTAAAGCGGCTGTGTTGTACGTTTTCCGCACCTTGGTAGATGACGATATCCCTCTGAATGCTGGCTGTTTGAAGCCTCTCGAAATCATCAATCCCGCTGGCTGTATGCTGAATCCGCGTTATCCGGCGGCTGTGGTTGCGGGAAATGTGGAGACATCGCAGAATATTACGGATGCTTTGTATTGTGCGCTGGGTGCGATCGCATCTTCTCAGGGCACCATGAATAATTTCACATTTGGCGATCGACGCTATCAATATTATGAAACAATTTGCGGCGGTTCGGGTGCTGGTGCAAATTTCGACGGCACAGATGCGGTACAAACTCACATGACTAATTCGCGTTTAACCGATCCAGAGGTGTTGGAATGGCGGTTTCCGGTGTTGTTAGAAAGTTTTGCAATCCGGGCTAATAGCGGGGGGAATGGATGTCATCGCGGCGGTAATGGAGTGGTGCGGCGAGTGCGGTTTCTGGAGGCGATGACGGCGGGAATTTTATCGGGGAGGCGAGTGATTTCTCCGTGTGGTTTGCATGGAGGTGAAGCGGGGAAAGTTGGCCGGAGTTATGTTGAAAGATTTGATGGAAATGTTGAGGAATTGGGAAGTACGGCGAGTGTTGAGATGGATCGCGGTGATGTTTTTGCGATCGAAACCCCCGGAGGTGGGGGGTTTGGAGTGTCCGAGTAAAACATAACTTTGCTCTAACTCTTTTCATATCGTAACTTTTATGCTACATTAATGTTCATTATAGCATTTTACCTAGGGATATAAAAAATGGAAGGAAAGCAATTATCTCTATTTTCAGAAGAACCAGAAAATTCAGAAAACTTTTTTGAACGCAAACGAGACTGGTCAGCATCTAAACATCGGATACTGCTTAAATACCTACAAGCATTTTGCTATAATCTTGGAGGTGATGGAAACTATCAATCCGATCATATCAACTATGTTGATGGTTTTGCCGGTACCGGGAAATATAAAGAAGGAATTGGAATTGAAGATTTTGTAAATAATTCTAATTTTTGGACAAAGTATCAACATAACTTTGAAAATACAGATGGTTCACCCTTAATAGCTCTAAAATGTGCTAACCTTTTTGGTCAAGAAAAACGAGTAAACTTAAGATGCTTTTTTGTAGAGGCTGAAGCGGCGTCTAATCAACAGCTTCAAGAAAACTGTCGAGATATCGGCAAAGATTTGTTTTATAAAGTTTATGAAAATCAAAAATTTGAGGTGGCTTTTCCAGAGGTGATGAATGATTTGAACAGCTATCCTACTTTATTTTTTCTTGACACTTTTGCTGTCAAAGGAGTTACTTTTGAGCATATATATGAAATAGGAAATTATGTCCGTCAGAATAAAGGAGAGCTATTTATACTATTTCACAACAGTGCAGTAGCTCGCCATGCGGGGCATCATAAAACCGCATATGATAGCATAAAAGAGCAAAAAACTGCTGAAACTTATATCAAAAACTTGACTAAACTCCTAGGTGTCAATTCAGACCAAGATTGGAAACCAAAGTGGCTAGAACTTAAAGATCAACCTCAACAATTTGAAAAATGGGCACTGGAATATTTTAAGGAAAGAATGAAAAGAGAAGCAGGGTTTAGAGGAGCAACCAGTTTTGAAATTAAAGAAAGCTACAGTGATCCCAGACCAAAATATAGTATTGTAGTAGGTAGCAATCACCCCAAAAAAGCTTTTGGAAGTTTCTTGAACGATTTCGTTTGGGAGGAGGAAAGATTGCTATTTTTCAAGGACAGTCACACAGGAATTAAAAAATTCTTAGAAAAAGAATGGAATTCAGATCAGCAGAAAAGATTAGCTGAAATAAAAACTCAAGCTATCAAAAGTTTGGGCAAGCTTAATGATTGGATATCTTTTGAGGATGCAATTACTCATCTAATATTAGAAATGAATGACATAGGACGTTTAAAGCGAACTCATTACAACAATGATGTTTTAGATTGGTTGTACACAGAACAACTGATAGAAATCAAAAATCCTTCTAAGCAGAAAAAGCCTTACACATTAAAAAGCCACTTTAGGCTTAAAAAATGATACGAATATCCAACAGTATCTGTAAGAAAATTTATTTTTTTTACTCAACAGGGATTAAGGGTAGTTATTTGAGCCATCTTTTTTGATGTTTCTTCCATGCTTCTGGCATCTCATCCCAAATTTTCTCATCCAATAATCTCCCAGCAGCTTTAGGTGTTCTACCTCCCCATTGCTTAAAGAAAAACGCGACTCCAGCATCCTGACATTGATCCCGAATACTTTGCGCCCATTCTTCCTGCATTGGACGGTATTTTTGCCCCGACTCTCCCCCAACTATTACCCAGTGAATATCCCTTAGATCGAGTTGCAAAGGCCCTAAAAGTGGTTCGCATGATAGAAATCTGACCTTTGCAGGTACTTGTCGCAAACAATCAATCCTGTTAACATAGTTTTGATTTTCAACAGACACCCCCATCCAAATATTATCAGACCAATCAAGTTCAGGCGCTAACTCTAGTAAACGTTTGTGTCGTTTCGTAAGAATTTGATAAATGTGGTGAGGAGTTTCACGCATTACCTCAAAAACTTGTTTCAGAAACTCAATAGAAACATCTTCGTGGAACAAATCGCTCATTGAGTTAACAAAAATGCGACTAGGCTTTCGCCAAGTCTTAGGTTCGTTCAAACGTTTTGGGTATTCCGTTAAAGTAAACCCGTTAGGAAAATTAGTGTGAAACCTTTTTGTTAATGCTTCTGCATAACAATGGGTGCAGCCGGGACTGACTTTATCGCAGCCAGTTGTTGGATTCCATGTGCGATCGCACCATTCTATACCAGTATTAATGCTAGACATACAAACACTCGATCCTTGAAATAACTAATTATCTTTTTAGGTGCGCTGGATACATAGAGTTTATATGTATCAATTTAGATTAATGCAGCATCACCTACAACTCCATTATATAATTAAATTGACTTAAATATAAACAGTTTTTCAGCAGTTGCATCAAATGTAGATCGTAGTGTAGAATCAGGCTGCAATAGCATTGATTCCCAAAACCTTTACAGAACAATTGTGCAAGCACCTGTTTTTTCCGAACTCAACCACCCTGTGGTCAAATCCCTGTTCCATCACAGCGATCAGGAATTATTGACTTTGTTTCAAAACCATCCCGATCAGGGCCGCTTCTTTACGGCGATTTTTTGCCGCTACGCTCAAATTGTACACTCCCTGATCCGTCATTCCGTGCGATCGCCCGTACAAGGCGATTACCTGTTCGCCCACACCTGGCAGCACATCTATCACGAGCTCCGAGGCCTCGATTTGCGCCGCGAAACCCAAGATCCCGATAGCGACAATCTCAGTCTCCAAAATTGGCTGATTAATGTCACCGCTGTCTGCATCAATCAAGCCGAATTACCCCCAGTTGAGTCTATTCACTACTCTTTGCAATCCGCTTCGCCTCCCCTCTGGTGTTACGTCAGACAAGCCTTAGAATTGTTGGCGCCACTCCCCCGTTTAGTCGTGTTGATGGCCCAGACTTTCCGCTGGAGCGAAACTCGAATTGCAGCTTATTTGCAAGCAGAAGGTGAAGCTATTTCGCCCGCTCAAGTTAGGGCTTTGCTGCAAAAAGGATATCAAACTTTAGAGTCAAATTTGCCGCAGGATATTCGCGCTATTTATCTGGATGAAAATCTCGATTATCAAGAAGCACTTGTCTAGCAGTCGATAATTCCGCTAATATCAATTATTCTTCAGTCCCCCTCTGCTGCGGACTTTGTTTGACAAGAAGAGGTTTCAATCGCCGATATCAAGAAGCTAACATCAATTATTCTTTAGTCCGCGGAGGCGGACTTCGTTTGTGTAGACGCGGTTTCAACCGCCGAGTCTCGATTGTATTTGACAAAAATCGGTTTCAACCGCACTAATAGTCGGAAATAATATCAGAGGTGAAAATGGCAGTTTATCAAGTTCGGCTGGTGAATGAGGAGCGATCGCTCGATCGCACGATCGCAGTACCGGACGACCAGTATATCCTAGATATGGCAGAAGATGCCGGCATCCGCTTGCCGAATGGATGCAAGCAAGGAGAGTGTTCTGCTTGCGTTGCCAAACTGCTTAGCGGTGAAATCGACCAAAGCGAACAAAAGTTTTTGAAGCCCTCAGAATTGCAAGCTGGCTACGCTGTTACCTGTGTCGCTTACCCGCTTTCTGACTGCACTTTGTTAACTCATCAAGAAAAAGTTTTATATGAAGCAGCTCTCTATTTTAAGTAATGCCAGATGCGTATTATATATTGTCAGAGTCTCGCTAGCGATTCCACAAAGGTGTGCATATTATAGTGCTGTCCCGATCGCGAGCTGTCAAATTCCGTGACATCATAATTATATTATAGTGCTGTCTCGCTCGCGATGACAGCTCGCGAGCGAGACAGCACTAAATTCAGAGAATTATTATTCGTATACCAGCAGAAACGAGTTAATGCCAGGTGCGCCACAAGCACCCTACTCACTACTTAAAAATCAACTACGGCTTGCCATTAAATTTCAACAATTCCAGAATCCGCTTCAGCGGAATTTCCGCCCAATCCAAGCGGTAATTGAGTTCGTAGGCCAGCTCAGCAACCCCTTTTTCCAAAATGTAAGCATCCAGCAAAACTTGTAGTTCTGGTATAGATTTTGGCAAGAAACTGGCATCGGCTGCTGTTACCAAATAGCTGTTAAGAAAAGTGAGGCTGACCCAGCGGTGCCAAACATTCGCCCACTGCTGCATCTCCGGAAGATTTTCAGGGCGGATCATACCGCTTTCAACTTCATTTCGCAGTGCCAAAGTAACAGCATAATTGAAAGATTGTAGCATTCCCGCCACATCTCGCAGGGGCGATCTTTTCATCCGCCGCTCGCTTAACGGTCGATTCCGTTCTCCTCCGAAATCAATAATTACGAAGTCTTTACCTGTATAAAGAACTTGTCCGAAATGGAAGTCCCCGTGACAGCGAATTCGATCCGCCGTGATTCTCAAGTTCAAAATAGACTTGAAACGTTCCATCAGCAACTCTTCCCGGTTTAGGAGATTTTGTGCTAGTTTATGCGCTTCTGGCGGCAGTTTTGACAGCCGCTTTTTCAGCAGCAGCAAAGTTCTTCCTGCCATATTTCTCATGTGTTGGTAGATGGAACGCTGGTAAAATGAGGTGAAGTTTTCTGGAGCAAAAGCGGGATTTTCGGTGTCTGAAGCTAAAGCGAGGTGAAGTTCCGCTGTCCGCTGACCTAAAAGTTCGGCTGATGCTAAGTAAGAGCCGATTAGTTCGCGAGCTAAGGCCGGAATTTCTAGGGATAAATCGGCTACTAGAGAGTTTGGTTGCCGCATTTGTGCGGTCAAAGCGCTGGGTAAATAGTTTTCGGGATCTGTCGATAAATTATCGCCTAAATGCTTGGCTTCTACTGTCATTACTTGCTCGAAATAGTCGCGCAGCGTGTCTAATGTATAAGACCAAGCGTCCCTGCTGTCGGGGATTAGTTTTTGCAGTATTCCGACTGTAATTACTTGTTTTTCGGCTGTGTGATATTCCAAGGCTCCGGCAATTGGAGCGTAGTGTTGGATCGGGTTGCGATCGGTTAAAAACCGCCCGATTTCTAATTCGGGGTTGATTCCTTCTTCGACTTTTCGCAATATTTTTAGGACGTAGCGATCGCCGTAAGCTGCGGATGTATTGCTTTGTTCTTTTTTGAACAGGTGAGGTTCGAGCTGCGATAAATCTTGGTCTGAGTTGAATGCAATGTCGGCAATTCCCACCAGTTGACCTGCTGTACCTTTGTAACTGCGAGAATTGCCGATCGCCCCCAGCAGCGCGCTCAGCAGGCCTTTGTCCCCAGCAGCATCAAATAGCACCCCGGCTTCGTTGCTTTCAGGGAAGTGCAGGCGTGCGATCGCGCGATCGTCCGCATCGCCTTTCATCTCTTCCCAACCTACGGGCAAAACGTAAGTTTCCGGCATACCTTCTGTATAATTCAACAGCACAAACAGAATGTAAACTGTAGATTCTTCTCCCGCACCATTGTGACATTCTACAGGAATAATTTCACTAATTTCCAACGATTGAATCGTCCTATCTGCACCGATGAACCAGCGATTGCTGCGTAAATAGTTTGGCAAAAGAGAGAGTAGCATCTCGCTTAATTGACTTGTTACAAAAGCGGTTTTCCAATTGCCGATTACCGCCAAACTAGGCAAGTTTGTCTTAAAACCGTGCAGCGAAAATTCTTCGGGTTTAGGAGTAAGAGTAAACCAGTAAAATGTGTGAGGACTCAAACTCAAAAAGTAAGGTGATTCGCCAACAGGTGGAAACTCAGCGCGACCGAAAATCTCCACCGGCACAGCACCTTTAAACGGAGAAAGGTCTAATTCTGCCGTCTGCACGAAGCGCGACAAATTAGCGACTACGAGGATGTGTTCGTCTTGATAAGTGCGAACAAAAGCTAAAACTTTGCGGTTTTCTGGGTACAGAAACTCGCAAGTGCCGCGGCCGAATGCTTGGAAGCGCTGGCGCACAGCAATCAAGCGTTTCATCCACCACCAGAGTGAACTTGGATTCGCCCGCTGCGCTTCCACGTTCACAGATTCGTAGTGATATTCAGGGTCAACGATTGGTGGCGCGTACAGCCGCTGCGGGTTAGCGCGGCTGAAACCGGCATTGCGATCGCTACTCCACTGCATCGGAGTTCTCACCCCGTTGCGATCGCCCAAATAGATATTATCACCCATCCCAATCTCATCGCCGTAGTAAAGCACCGGCGTACCAGGAAGAGACAGCAGCAAAGCATTCATCAACTCAATGCGGCGGCGGTTATTTCCCATCAGCGGAGCCAAGCGGCGGCGGATACCCAAATTAATTCTCGCCTGAGTATCTTGAGCGTAAACCCGATACATATAATCTCGGTCTTCATCGCTCACCATTTCCAGCGTCAATTCATCATGATTCCGCAAAAACAATGCCCACTGACAATTATTAGGAATCTGCGGAGTTTGCTGGAGAATATCGCTAATTGGGAAGCTATCTTCCATGTGCAAAGCCATAAATAAACGCGGCATCAGCGGGAAATGAAAATTCATGTGACATTCATCGCCACCCGAGTAATATTCAACCGCATCCTCCGGCCACTGATTCGCCTCAGCAAGCAGCATCCGGTTCGGGAATTTCTCATCTACGTGCTGCCGCAAATGCTTGAGAAATACGTGAGTTTCTGGCAGGTTTTCGCAGTTAGTACCTTCCCGCTCGTACAGATAAGGCACGGCATCCATTCGCAGTCCATCTACTCCCAGTTCCAACCAAAAGTCTACCACATCTAAGATGGCTTGGCGGACGGCGGGATTGTCGTAATTTAAATCTGGTTGGTGAGAATAAAAACGGTGCCAGTAATAAGCTTTTGCTACCGCATCCCAAGCCCAATTAGAAGTTTCAAAATCTTGAAAAATAATCCGAGCATCTTGATATTTTTCCGGCGTATCGCTCCACACATAAAAATCTCTTTCGTTACTGCCTTTCGGGGCGCGCCGCGCTCGCTGAAACCATGCGTGCTGGTCGGAAGTGTGGTTGACAATTAACTCAATAATAACTCGAATTCCGCGCTGGTGCGCTGCTTCTAAAAGCTCTTTAAAGTCGTCTAACGTGCCGTAAATCGGGTTGACGGTGGTATAGTGAGATGTATCGTAGCCGTCGTCTCGGAGTGGCGAGGGAAAAAATGGCAGTACCCAAATTGCTGTTACTCCCAAGTTTTGCAGGTAATCTAGTTTTTCTGTGAGTCCCCGAAAGTCGCCGATGCCGTCTGCATTGCTGTCTGCAAAAGCGCGAATTGGTACTTCGTAAATGATGGCGTCTTTGAACCACAAGGGATCGTTATTTAACATTGAGTTTGGCATAATTTTTATGGGAGAATGGTAATTTGGATTTGGTAATTTGGATTTGGTAATTTGGATTTGTTAGTGAAAAATCCAAACTGATAAATCATAACGCATAATTCTATCGCGATTCGTCATGCCAGTGGTAGAGTTTTAATCGTAATTTATGAACGCAAAACTTATAAGTTCTTAACTAAAAAAATTAAACAATCTTATTTGTTATTGCGGATACAGTTCATGATTCGGATCTCGATCGCCGTATTACAGACCCGTGCTTGGCGGTGCACGCCCTACATACTTATATATAAATCCTTTCCCCGTGTCCCCTCTCCCCCTCGAACCCTCTCCGGCGGCCGTCGGAGTGACGGTTTTTACTACCTACCGGACGGTTTGCACGACACTACACTGCCTTGACGCTGTTTGTAAATTTTTGTTACATTTGTTTACATAAAGCAACAAAAGTTTAAGGAAATAGCAAAAATGACTATTGTAATCGCTCTTTTGGTCGTCGGTTGGGTCGCAGCATCTTTAATTGGCACTCAAGCATATTTCCTGGGCGAACAGTCCAAGCCCATTCACGATCGCAATTGGAGCAATGAATCTTTTGAACAACTGGCAAAATCGATGACTGGAACAGAAATTGATTACACTGTTCGCGTTCCCGCCTACAGCATGGATGCTTACACCAGTCGCACGATGGCTAATTAGTAATATTAAGCAGCAGGCTTGACTATTTTGAATAACAGGCTTTCTGGCCTGTTCCACAAGCAGATTTATTTTTGT
>NZ_JAEQDD010000023.1:48965-76130 GCF_020737885.1 Microcoleus sp. PH2017_34_RAT_O_A
TTTTGAATAACAGGCTTTCTGGCCTGTTCCACAAGCAGATTTATTTTTGTAGAACAGGCCATAAATAATTATCGAAGTGTAATCGGCAAAATTCTCACCCTAGAGCGCGTTTCATCCACAGAAATGAACGCCCCCGACTCAATTTGTGGCTCAAATTGATGTAACACTTCCACAATCAAACTCTCTATATTAGCAGGCAGCACGTCTTGAATACGCACTTGAATGACACTGGGAGCATCAGCTTGGGTTGCGGCCAGCAGTGCGCCAAAATCTAAATCATGAGTGAATACGGCATAGTCATTTACTCGCGCCCATTCCATAATAACGCGATCTGTGGCACGAGGATCGCCGACTGTAGACCAATGAAGAGACTCTATTCCGTATTTAGTAAATACGACAGTCCACTCAGGTGACAGGTTCATATCAATCAAAATTTTCACGCTATTTTGAGAGGAATTTCTACTTCTTCAACTCGCCACGCTGCATAGGCAAGCGCTTCATATATATCTGCTTCTTCCAGGTAGGGATAAGCCTGCAAAATGCCTGACGGTGAGTGTCCCGATGCCATCAGTCCGACTATCGTGCCAACAGTGACTCGCAAGCCGCGAATGCAGGGTTTTCCTCCCATTACTTCTGGATTCAGAGTGATTCTAGTTAGTTGTTTCATGATTTTAAACTACCAGGCTTTCTGGGAAACAAGAAGATTTCTTTTTTGTGGAACAGGCCGGAAAGCCTGTTCCTAACACAACTACAAACTGTTACCTACCAACGCGGGGAGAGAGTCTTTTTTACGAAACTGCAAATGGTTATTTACGCAGTCGATCGCAATTGTATCGCCTTCAACAAACGCATTTTCGAGAATCTTGTTAGCTAGCGGGTTTTCCAACTCCCGCTGGATAGCGCGTTTCAGGGGACGAGCGCCATAAACTGGGTCGTAACCGACATCTGTGATATGGTTTTTTGCAGCATCGGACAGTTCCAAGGTGATTTTCTGTTCCGCCAACAGCCGCTCGATCCGCTTGACTTGAATGGTGACGATTTGCCGCAGTTCCGTCTTGCTCAAAGTGTGGAACAAAATTGTCTCGTCCACCCGCTGAAGAAACTCCGGCCGGAAGTGCGATCGCAAAGCAGTCATCACCCGTTTTAACATTTGTTCGTACTCTTGGTCTGTCTCCCGTTCTTGAGTCGGTAAATCTTCACTTTCACTATTGTCTTTTTCACTCTTGTCTGAGATATCGACTCGCTGGGCAGATACCTCGACAGTGCCATCATCAGCAACTTTATAATCAGTCTTGGGAATTGACACCTCCTTCGGTTCCTGCTTCCTAGCAGCAGGTTTTTTGGTAGTTTTTCCCTTCTTAGCAAACACTTCTAAAATGTGGTCGCTGCCGATATTGCTTGTCATCACAATGACGGTATTCTTAAAGTCAACCACTCGACCTTGAGAATCGGTAATTCTGCCGTCATCCAACACTTGCAGCAAAATGTTAAAAATATCAGGGTGCGCCTTTTCCACTTCGTCAAATAGCACCACCGAATAAGGGCGTCTCCGCACTGCTTCCGAAAGTTGTCCCCCTTCATCGTAACCGACGTATCCGGGGGGAGCTCCTACCAACCGGGAGACATTTTGCTTCTCCATATATTCCGACATATCGATGCGGATAATCGCATCATCGCTGTCAAACAAAAACTCCGCCAACGCCCGCGCTAACTCGGTTTTACCGACGCCTGTGGGGCCCATGAACAAGAAAGAGCCGATCGGTCTACCGGGATCTTTCATCCCCGCCCGCGCCCGCCGAATCGCCGCAGCAACCGCCGTTACAGCCTCTTCTTGACCGATAACTTTCTTGTGCAAATGGCTTTCCAATTGCAGCAATTTTTGGCGTTCCGATTCCAACAACCGATTGACCGGAATTCCCGTCCATTTAGCAACAATTTCCGCAATATCGCCCTCAGTAACTTTTTCCCGCAGCAGGGAAGAACCTTGAGCTTGTTGTTTCAAAAGTTCGGCTTCCTTGGCTTCGCGATCGCGCACCGCAGTCTCCAATTTACCGTACTTCAACTGCGCCGCTTTATTCAAATCGTAAGCTCTTTCTGCTTGTTCGATTTGGACTCGCAACTGGTCTTCTTCTGCTTTCAATTTATTGATTGCATCCAACAACTGCTTTTCGCCCAACCACTGAGAAGACAGTTTTTCCTGCTTGACTTTTAAAATGTCAATCTCCGATGTGATGCGTTCGATGCGGGGGCCGATTCCCGGGGATAGAGCGCCTTTACCCTCACCTTCGATCGACAATTTTTCCATTTCCAACTGCATCACCCGGCGGTCAATCCCTTCCAATTCCACGGGTTTGGAGGTAATCTCCATTTTCAAATGGGCGGCCGCTTCGTCTACAAGGTCGATCGCCTTATCCGGCAAAAAGCGATCGGAAATATAGCGAAAAGACAGAGTAGCAGCAGCAACCAGCGCCGAATCGGTAATTTTTACCCCGTGGTGGCGTTCGTAACGGTCTTTCAATCCGCGTAAAATTGAAACAGTATCTTCCACAGTCGGTTCCCCGACAAATACTTGTTGAAAGCGGCGTTCCAGTGCCGGATCTTTTTCAATATTTTTGCGGAATTCATCGAGAGTTGTAGCGCCGATACAGCGCAATTCACCTCTGGCTAACATTGGTTTCAACAAATTTCCGGCATCCATTCCCGAACCGGAACTTCCGCCGCCGCCAGTGCCAACAACCGTGTGCAATTCATCAATAAATAGGACAATTTGCCCGTCGGAATCGATAACTTCTCGCAGCACAGAACGCAATCGTTCTTCAAATTCGCCCCGGAATTTTGCCCCAGCAATTAAACTGCCCATATCGAGGCTGAATAGTTGGCGATTTTTCAAAGATTCCGGTACATCGCCGTTGACAATGCGCTGGGCTAAACCTTCGGCGATCGCAGTTTTTCCGACTCCGGGATCGCCAATTAACACTGGATTGTTTTTCTGACGGCGGGAAAGAACTTGCACGACGCGGCGGATTTCCTCGTCGCGGCCGATTACTGGGTCGAGTTTGCCTGCTTTTGCCGCTTCTGTCAAATCGCGCCCGTATTTAGTGAGGGCGTCGGAGTTGGCGTCAGAATTTTGGTTTTGACTTTGACTTTGACTTTGGGTTTGCTTTTGATCTTTGACTTTGGTAGTAGCACGAATTGATTTGATTGCTTCTTCGAGTTTCGCGCGATCGATCGTACCGGGGGCCGGTTTGCGATCGTATCCGGGGCGGCCCGGCGGCCCGTCGCCCTTAGTCAGCAATCGCCTACCAACTCGTTCATCTTCTAGCAAGCCTATTAATAAATGTTCAACGGCGATAAAATTATCTTGCCAAGCCTGTCTGGCAGACTCAGCAGCATCTAACATCACTTCTAAGCCGCGGCCGAGGTATAGTTGGTCAGCGTTGGCAACTCTCGGCTGTCGTTTGGCAAAAGCATCTAACTGTTGCGCCAAGCGGGGGACATCGACTCCGGCCTTGCTGAGAATGCTGTTTGCTAGGGCTTGCTGTTCTAGAATGGCGATCGCTAAATGTTCAACCTCTAGCTGCTGATTGGCAAAGCGGCGGGCTACATCCTGGGATTTGACTATGGCTTCCCAGGCTTGATCTGTAAATTTGCTAGGGTCTGTTGGCTGCACGTTGGTTCCTCGCAATCAAGGGGATTCCTGTTGTTATCCGTTCATACATGGTCTCACAACTATCTTAATCTTGAAACACGATTGTTAATCTATGAGTGCGGTTAACGAGCGCCGAAGTTGCAACACAATTGACTGCTTGTACAAGCTTACAGTCCGCAATCCACCGCAAAAATTTGTGTGGTACGACCGGATCGGGCGATCGAACTTATGAAAATATACAGGTTCTCCATTGCCTACAATACTGTACAGACACGGCACTGCCGCCTCATAATTATGTCTTGGTTCGATCGTTCGGACTTTAGTCCGCATCAATTGCTGCGGACTAAAGTCCGAACGATCAAACCTCTTTGTTGCTCTACTAAAAATTTTACTTTATTGACATCTATGTTATTTCCTACTTACCAATTTTTAGTATTTTTCCTAATTATTTTTAGCGCCATCCTCTCCTTAAAGCCCAAAGTTGATTTGTATAAAATTGTCTTGCTAATTTCCAGTTTATTATTTTATTCTTTTTGGAGCTTAGACTTTCTCGGACTCCTGATTTTAAGTACAGTATACAATTATATCATTCTCCGAGCAGTCGATCGCGGCAAACAGCCAAAACTTGCCTTCATCTTCGGCATAATTGTCAACATTGTCAATCTCGGCATCTTTAAATATTGCAACTTCTTTGTAACCTCCTTATTTGAGGTACTAAACCAGCTCAAAATTCCCGCCAATTTTCAAATATTACAAATAATCGCCCCCGTCGGCATATCATTCTACACATTTAGAATAATTTCTCATTTAATCGACTGCTACCAACAAAAAATTTCCTGTCCTAAATTTATAGACTACGCCACATACATTACCTACTTTCCCCAAATTGCCTCCGGCCCAATCTCCCGCCCTGACGAATTTTACTCGCAGTTAAATTCACCGAAAAAATACGACTATAAAATCGAAGAAGTTATCGTTTTAATTTTGTCTGGACTCTTCAAAAAATATACTTTAGCGAGCTTTTTGTTTAATTTCACTCAACTACCATTCAAAGTCCCCCAGCAGTACAGCAGCATAGATTTAATCCTCGCGGCAATTTCCTATTCTTGTTTGATTTACGTAGATTTCAGCGGCTACTCGGATTTAGCTAACGGCATCTCTTGCTTGTTGGGTTTCAAACCGATCGCCAATTTCAATATGCCATACCGATCGCTCAGCCTGCAAGAATTTTGGAAAAGGTGGCACATCAGTCTTTCGGAGTGGTTGAGGGATTACCTTTACTTTCCCTTAGGTGGCAATAAATACGGCAAATTGCGGAAGTACGTAAATTTACTGATAACAATGGCGATCGGCGGATTTTGGCACGGCGCAGGATTAAACTTTATTTTCTGGGGAACAATCCACGGTTTAGGACTGATTGTCAACCATCTATGTAAAGATATTCCCCAAGCTATCCATCTCAAATTAGACTACGCCTTTCCGAGATTTGCCAAATTTTGCAGTTGGTTGTTAACCTTTACCTTTGTTACCTGTAGCTGGGTATTTTTCGGCACACCCAACTGGAAAACTGCGATCGGGTTTTTTCAAGGAATCTTTCGTTTTTCTGCTGCAACTGTTCAATTCAACTTTTGGCAATTGTATCTAGTAATTGCAGTCATTGGCGCAATCAACCTGTGGGGCGAGATCATTTCCCAAGTATTGCAAACAATATTGTCATTAAACAACCTATTCTTTCGGGTTGTCTTAGTTTCCCTGCTCGTGTATGCTATCTTAATGCTAGGCCCAAGTACCGTCCCACCTTTTATTTACTTTAACTTCTAATAAACAAGTATAGCCTTTCGAGTTCTCATATGAGGTACTCATGGGCATAGGGCATAGGGCATAGGGCATAGGGCATAGGACATAGGGCATAGGGCATAGGGCATACCTGGCTTTTTTGAGAACCGCTATATAAATCACAAAAAAGACTTTTTTTTATCTTATTACGTTCTTTCTCCTTCCTTTATGATGACAAATAACAAATAACAAATAACTTCTTATGAAAGACCGAGAAATTTTGTTGATAGTTACCTCTGTAATTCTCACCTTAATATTTTCCAACTTATCCTTATTTGTGAAAAGCTTTTCTTCAACTCCTTTAGCCAGTACCGAAATCAAACAAGCAGCGCGCCAGATCGAAATAGACGGCTTCAGGAAATCCGAACAAGATTTTTGGAGCAAAATCAAAGATATTAACTTCGATAGTATTTCCAAAAACCCCGACAAAATTCCGGTCAAAACCGCAACAAAATCGGCAGTCATCCTCCCAAAGCCTGCCAAGAAACCCACTCCATCCAAACCAAAACTAACCGTAGCTTATCGCAAATTTTTATTTATTGGAGATTCCGTAATGTTCGATTTAGGAACTCAACTCCAGTACACTCTTAAAGAAAAATACAATATCTCAAATACCAAAATCGACTACAAAGTATCGAGCGGATTAAATCGGATAGATTATTATGACTGGTACGCCAGAACCAGTGAAATGATCCAGGATTACGGGCCAGATGTAGTGATAATTTTGTTCGGAGGTAATGACACTCAAGATATCACCGATAACCAAGGAAAATATCGGGCTATTCTGACCCCAGAATGGCAAAAAGCTTATCAAGCAAGAGTAGATAAATATGCCAAATTACTTGGCTCTTCCACCGTAAAAAAAGTGTATTGGATAGGTCAATCGATATCTAACAAATCTTCGTATCTCAAAGCTTTCCCCATCATGAACGACATCTATAAAAATGCCAGCAAGTCTTCATCAAAAATAGAATTTATTTCTACTTGGGATGCTTTTGCTGAAGCAGGGAATTTTGTCCCCGTAGTTGCTGACAAATCCGGCAAGCGAGGTTATGTAAAAATTAATGATGGCGTGCACTTTACCTCCCACGGAGCTCAAATTATCAGCGACGTAATCGTTGACAAAATGGCGAAGGACAAAATTTTAAAACTCCCGAAAAAGAAAGAAGCATCCTAGGTTGATTCGAGTCAAAAAAAATAGCCTGCAAATTAGACATCTTATCGGATTCGTGTAAAATTATATACTGAGGATCGCGAATTAAATAATTTACACATATTTGTGGGATGGGCGGGAGAGCCCGTCCCGAAAAGACGGGCGGGACGCCCATCCCACAAGAATAATAAAAATTGTAAGTTATTTAATTCTCATTCCTTAGTCGCCGACAGATATTTGCCTTGCTCAACCCGGTTGCTACGGAAAATATCGGTTTTATTAACCATACGGTTGAGTTAATACTGTCGAGCCTTCGGAGATCCTCGCATCGCCCTGATAGTTAGGAGACTTGAAGAACTCTTTTATTCCCCTTATTCAGGGATAGGGGGTATCAGCCTTCACTGAACTCGATCGCATGAAAGCAACCAACCAGAAATATACTCGTGAAATTTGATACCCAGCTTACCTATGTGTCAACTGCGTTCGGGACTAATATTGACAAAAAGCAGCAGTAGATGTAGAGTTGCATTCAGCATCGGACAACGACGTTAAGATCTAGCAATTGTCATGGCGACAAATTATGACAAGCAATCTCTGGAAACTCGATCGCACTAGCATCCCTGAGTCAATGGAGTGCAGCGACACAGCGCTCATCTTCAGTCTCACCAAATATACTCAACCTTGGGAAAGAATAAACACCGTTGAAGGCATCTTGCAACAATGCGGAATCGCTCCTTTTGCTGAAGTTCTGGACGTACCCAAAAGCGGAATATTAGGGCAAGATATACCAGAATCCGCTAGAAAACCGCATCCAAATTTGCTGTTTCGGGCTTTGGCAATTCAAGCATTGGGCAAGGTGCGAGAGGGTATTATATCAAGTGAGGAACCTGTATCAAGTGATTTTAGCGAAAATAAGCTAGCGGTGTTGGAACAGGAAGCGCTAGGGGGAGCGACTCCTTTAATTCGGTGGTGTGCTGCTGTTAGCATTCAGTCAATTTTGTTGGATGAATGGCAAGCACAAGGCAAGGAATCTGCTGGCCATGTCACAATTAATGCAGCAGAAATTGAGCAGCGGGTTGTAGAAGAGCAAATTAAACTGTTAGCCAGCAATAAATTTGCTTTGAACGACAACAGCAGAATGGACAGCGGTAAGGAATATGAGAATTGTCTCGATTTTTGGGTCTACGGCCCTAGCTGGCTGCTGCTGGGTGTGTTAATGGATTGCGAGGAATATCTGTTTTGGGTCGATCGCGTATTTCCTGCGATCGCAGTTACGGATGATGGGTACAAATTTCATGCCGAAAAGGATGCAGCCATCACCAACTTTTTGGATGTGGCGAAAAATAATTTTAAGGAGTGGGAATTCTCCCAAATAGTTGCCAAAGTTTTTGAGTTTCTGCACCACCCGGAGGCGGCGATCAAAAATCGAGCGGCAATTATGTTAGAACCTTACCAAGATCGGCTAGACCGAAAATCGGCGCAAATTATGACAGCGCTCCTATATAAATTTCATGTAGAACATCAGTCTTTAGAATCTCTGACCATTCCCGAAATTGAGGAGTGCAAAGCGTCACTGTATCTAGATAAAAAGGAAATTGACGGCGTGTATTCTGAGGCTGTGTCGCTGTGCGACGATGATATCGCAATGGCAAATTTCTTGTCAGATAAACAGAGGGAATACCAAAATGCTGTAGACGAGCATATTCACAATTTGAGCAAGTTAGTTAAGTCGATCCTAGATTGTCAGAGCTTGTTAGATGCGAATAGGGAACTTTTGTATTTGACAGTAGAGCGGCTGCAAGAATGGGATCAGACCCTTGGTAATAAACTGGCTGAACACCGCAGGAAACTCCAAAACGTGAGTGTTGACAAAAGCACGTCCGAGCAGTGCATAAACCTCGACAACGATTTGAATTTAATCAGAGATTCTTTGCAGTCTACTTTGTATGAAGTCACATCAAAAATTAACAGCAAAATTAGAGATTTAGAACTTTCGGCGTCCAAAAATAACAAGACTGCAACACAGATGTTTAAGTGGACGTGGCTATTGTTAGGAGTGTGGTTTTCAATAGGGCTAGTTTTGTATTTATCCGATGCAGTGATTAACTCGATATTGACCGTCAACTACTACCAAAGTGAATTTCTAGTCTATTGGACTATGTTTTTTATTGTGATGGTGGTATTTTTGTTAGTATTAGCTATATTCTTTGCGACGCTCGCTGCCTTAGACAAGCGCCGAGAATCTAAATTAATTCCTAAATTTGACAGTTTAAGCCAAATAGGGAACAGTTTTTCTATTTTGTGGCAAAAGAGTTACTTGCAGCAATTTGTACCGTCAGTGCGATCGAATTAAAAGTGTGGAAAACCCCTTCGCATTCTGTCAGTAGCAGGGCGGTTTTATTGTCGTCAGACAAATTAGGTACGTAGTTGCGCTTCAGCGCTCTTGGGTACGTAGTTGCGCTTCAGCGCTCAAATTAGGTACGTAGTTGCGCTTCAGCGCTCTTCCCTAATATTATAAAGAGCGCTGAAGCGCAACTACGTACCTTGGCCGGTGCGAGCCGCTCTTTGAAAGCAGACTTGAATTGCCAAAGTTATTTTAATCAAATTGTGGGACAGGCTAGAAGCCCATCCCACAAGAAAAAACAATTGTGGGATGGGCTTCTAGCCTGTCCTAGCGAAGACTAAGATGCAGTCGCCGCAGTTAGTTTCTGACTGCTGCTACCTTGATTTTTCAGTTGAATTAATTCAACTTTATATCCATCTGGATCTTGGACAAAAGCGATGACTGTTGAACCGTGCTTCATCGGGCCGGGTTCGCGAATAACTTTGCCGCCGCGGGCTTTAATTGCTTCGCAAGTACCGTAAATGTCGTCAACGCCGATCGCAATATGACCGTAAGCATCACCCAAATTGTACTCGGCGACGCCCCAGTTGTAAGTTAATTCCAAAACTGTAGTGTCGGATTCGTCGCCGTAGCCCACAAAAGCCAGAGTAAATTTACCGTCTGGATAGTCCTTTTGTCGCAGCAATCTCATCCCCAGAACCTCGGTGTAAAATTTGAGGGACTCTTCCAGGTTTCCGACTCGGAGCATCGTGTGTAGTAGTTGCATTTAGCTCACTCCAAATTTTTTAAGCTTTCTTAATTTTACCGAGTTCTTGGTGGAAAAAACCGCAACGGCCAAATTTACTTTGTTTTAGGTAAATCCACCTAATAAAACGTAAAATACGGCTCGCTAAAAAGCTTGCTGTGTATCTCTTCTTCCTTCTTCCTTCTTCCTTCTTCCTTCTTCCTTCTTCCTTCTTCCTTCTAAGCTTGATTTTTACTGAACAAAAACCACCATAATTCTAAACCAATTAAGCTCAATCCGCCTGCTGTTATGCCAATTTTTAAACTTATCGGTTGTTCTATTTGCCGAAATTGAGCAGTTGAATTTGCAGGATGAGTTGATATTTGATTGGCTCGAACTCCCGATGCAAGTCCGAGCATAATTCCTAAACCTGCGAGACTTCCTAAAACTTGACGCTGGCTAAACATTTCTCAAATCCCTCTTAAATTATGCAATAACTTTCACTTTAAAATTCCGCAACCGCAAAGCATTAGTCACTACCGAAAGCGAACTAAAAGCCATTGCTGCACCAGCGATAATCGGATTGAGCAACCAGCCAAAAATCGGGTACAAAATGCCAGCGGCGATCGGGATACCCGCGATGTTGTAAATAAAGGCAAAAAACAGATTTTCGCGGATGTTCCGCATCGTGGCGCGGGAAAGTTGAATTGCTGTAACTATGCCTTGCAAATCGCCGGAAATTAAGGTAATGTCGCTGGCTGCGATCGCCACATCTGTGCCGGTACCGATCGCAATTCCCACATCCGAAGCGGCCAAAGCAGGAGCATCGTTAATCCCGTCTCCCACCATCGCTACAATTTTGCCTTCTCCTTGCAGCGCTTGGATTTGAGCGGCTTTTTGGTCGGGTCTAACTTCGGCAAAAATCCGAGTAATTCCTACCGATTGGGCGATCGACTCCGCAGTCGCGCGGTTATCCCCAGTCAGCATGGCCACCTCCAAACCGAGTTTTTGCAGCGCTTTCACCGATCGCGCCGACGAAGGTTTCAGAGCATCCGCAATGGCCAGAATTGCCTCAATTTTGCCCTCTACAGCCATCCAAACCACCGTTTTGCTCGCAGCTTCAAAAGCTCGCGCGCGCAGCTCCAGATATTCAGTATCGCAGCCTAGTTCCTGCATCCACCTGAGGCTTCCCAGGGCGATCGACTTTCCCCCCGAAACCCCTCGCACGCCGCTCCCCACCACAGCCTCAAAATCCTGAATATTTGTCAACTTCACCTCTTGAGATTGAGCGTATCTAACCACAGCTTCCCCTACAGGATGCTCCGAATTTCGCTCTACAGACGCCGCCAATTGCAGCAACTTTAACTCATTGCTCTGGGCCGTTCCTTTAATTGTCACAAAATCAGTAACAGTCGGCTTACCTTCCGTAAGCGTTCCAGTTTTATCTAACACAATAATTTGAATTTTGTGAGCCAATTCTAAACTATCGGCTCCTTTAATTAAAATCCCATTTTCTGCACCTTTACCCGTGCCAACCATCACAGCAGTCGGAGTCGCCAAACCCAAAGCACAGGGACAGGCAATAATCAGCACTTCCACCATTGTCACCGTCGCCAAAGTGAAGTTACCCATCGCGTTAAACCAAATAATAAAAGTAGCTAAAGCGATGGCAATTACTACAGGAACAAACCAGCCCGTCACTTGGTCTGCTAACTTTTGAATCGGTGCTTTTGAAGCTTGGGCATCCTGCACCATCTTGACAATTTGAGCTAAAAATGTATCTTTGCCAACTCTGGTAGCGCGAAACCGAAAGCTGCCTGTTTTGTTAATTGTCGCTCCAATAACTTCATCGCCAAGTTGTTTTTTAACAGCCAAACTTTCCCCCGTAACCATTGCTTCATCTACCGTCGAAGCACCTTCAATCACTTCTCCGTCAACGGGGATTTGCTCGCCCGGACGCACCTGCACAATGTCACCAATTGCCACTTGGGCGATGGGTACTTCTAACTCTTCTCCGTTGCGAACGATCCGAGCAGTTTTTGCTTGCAAACCCATGAGTTTGCGAATTGCTTCCGAAGTCTCTCCCTTCGCTCTATTTTCGAGGTTTTTTCCCAACAAAATTAACGCTATCACGCTGGTGGCAACTTCGTAGTAAACGCTAGGATTCAAACCTTGCGAGGTAAATAAACCGGGCAAAAATGTCACAAATACCGAATAAAAGTAAGCAGCACTTGTCCCCAAAGCAATCAGGGTATCCATTGTGGCGACGCGCCGTTTTAACGATTTCCAAGCCCCCACATAAAACGATTTACCGCACCAAAACTGTACTGGTGATGTCAGCACTAATTGCAACCAAAAATTGTGCAGCCATGCGGGAATGAATGGCAGGTGCCAGCCTGTCATGGTTGGAATGCCGCCCAAAACCAGTATAATGCTGATGCTGCCTGCGATCCAGAGTTTTCGCTGCAAGTTTTGAGATGCGGATTTGCGATCGGCTTTTTCTGCATCATCCTCTGCCATTTCTTGCAGCGGTAAAGCTTCGTATCCCGCCGCATCAACAGCTTCTTGAATGATTGTTAAGTTGGTTTGCTTGGAGTCATATTGGATGGTTGCTTGTTCCATGCCAAAATTGACGCTGCACCCAATTACGCCGGGGACAGATTTAATTGCTTGTTCGATAGAGGAAGCACAAGCAGCACAACTCATGCCCCGCAATTTAAGTGTGAGATTGTCCATAAATGCCCTCCTAAATTAGAAAATGAGCTTCTGGGTTCAAATAATCCCAAAAAACGGGTGCATCTGGGTTTGGCGAATACATCCGTAGGGGCGAAGCATGACCGCAGAAAATATGGGATGATAACTGATAATTTATATGCGGTCATGCTTCGCCCTCTTCAAAAACCAGATGCACCCCAAAAAACGGATACAAGCGGCCGCAGGGCTGTAGTAGAGAATCAAAAAAATGAGACTCTTATTCAATCTCCCAGATTCATCTGTAGAGTAATATTATGTCCTGTAAATTACCATAATAAAAACGGTTTGTAGTGAGGACTTCAGTCCTCATAATTCAGAGGACTGAAGTCCTCACTACAAACAAATCTTATCATGGTCGTTCTCTGCGGACATGATATAAATCTAAAATCTAAAATCTAAAATCAACTGGCTGGATAGCCAGCAGATGCGATCGCTTTTCTAACTTCACTTTCCGGCTTAGCCGTTTGAATCGCGACCAATTTTGTCTTGATATCTGCCTCAACAGCAGCGCCTGAGTCAATAGCTTGGACTGCTTTTGTGATTGTATTCACACAAGCCGAACAAGCCATTTTGGGAATTTTTAGCTCTAAAGTCATAATTGTGGAACCTCAGCAGAAACTACTTTGCTTCGGGTGCAGCGACCTGTGCAAGGCAAATATGTTTGTAGGGGCGAAGCATGACCGCAGTGAAAATAAGATTATAACTAATAACTTGTATGCGGTCATGCTTCGCCCTCTTCAAAAGTGAAATGCACCCGAAGCTTCATAGATGAATTAACTCCATTGTAAAGTCTCCAGTTAGCAGGAGAGTCAAGGGGAAATTCCAAATTAATTATTAAGTTTTACTGAAACTCATCCTTTATCTAACTGGCACGGCAAGATTTATTTACCAGAAAGAATCGGTTGAAAGCCCCAAGCTTTTTTGGGAGAAATTAAAATCAGACTATTCATTACTCCAATCCTCTTCCTTCTAGGTAAAGGTCGCTGTCAACTGTCAACTGTCAACTGTCAACTGACAACTTCGACTCAAGAATTTCATGCCAATTTCATTTATATGTGAGAAACTGAATAAACCTGGGAGTTTTAAGGATATAAAATCTATGAAACCAATTTCATTAAAAACAGGCTTGGCAGCGCTAATCTTGACCGCCACAGCCACCGCAACCAGCGGAATTCTAGCAGCTTGTTCAAAATCTCCTACCAGCCCAACTCAAGCCCCAAATGTTACCGCAACAACCCAAGCGAACAACAAGCAAGACGCGGCACAAAGTGGCGGCATGGGTGGTATGAATCATGGCATGAATCACAATATGTCAATGGATTTAGGCCCGGCTGATGCCGACTACGATTTGCGATTTATTGATGGCATGACAGTACACCATCAAGGTGCTGTAAACATGGCGAAAGAGGTGCTCAACAAGTCAAAGCGCCCGGAAATGAAAAAACTAGCTAATAACATTATTGCCGCTCAAAACCGCGAAATCAATCAAATGAAAGAGTGGCGAAAAACTTGGTATGCCAAAGCCGACAGTACGCCAATGGCTTATCACGCTCAAATGAATCACATGATGCCAATGACTCCCGAACAAATGCAAGCCATGATGATGAGCATGGATTTAGGAGCGGCTGATGCTGAATTTGACCTCCGATTTCTGAATGCGATGATTCCCCACCACGAAGGAGCTTTAGTGATGGCTGAAGATGCGTTGCAGAAGTCGAAACGGCCGGAAATGAAGAAATTATCTCAAGAGATTCTGACTTCGCAAAAGCAAGAGATTGAGCAAATGAAACAGTGGCGCCAAGCTTGGTACAAAAAGTAGTGACGGGGCGGATAAATTAATTGCAATAGACTTCTTGCAAAAATAGTTAGGACGCTGCTCTGAGCAACCTCCCAAAAAAATCTTTTTTCTTGTGGGATGGGCTTCTAGCCCGTCCCAAAATTTGATTAAAAGGACTTTTGTAATCTTGTCTAATATCTGTAGATACTGTCTTGATTTTTTAGGGTAGCTAGAGTATAATTGGAGTCGCACGGTTTTGGGGTTTTATAAATCCAAAAAGCCTTCGATCCCGAATTATTTGAGCGCTACTCCTTGACAGTTCCAGACAGTATCTACAATCCGATCGCAATTCTATGAAACGAGCAGTATTTCTCGACCGCGATGGCGTTCTCAATATCGAAGCTGGCTACATTCACAAACTAGAAGATTTGCATTTAATCCCCGGCATAGCTGAAGCTGTACGCCGTTTAAATGACAGACAAATATTTTGCTGTTTGGTTTCCAATCAATCGGGGCCGGCGAGGGGTTATTATCCTGTGGCCCACGTTGAAGCTTTGCACAAACGCCTGTGTTTGTTACTAGAAAATGAAGCCGGAGCGAGGTTAGATGCTCTTTATTATTGTCCTTACTTGAGTGCAGCAGAAGGCGGAACAAATCCAGAATTTACGCGATATACGACTTGGCGAAAACCGAATACGGGGATGTTGGTAGCGGCGGCTTGGGAACACGATTTGGATTTGGCGAATAGTTTTATGGTGGGGGATAAAGCGACGGATGTCGATATGGCTCACAATGCCGGTTGTACTGGTATTTTGGTGCAGACTGGTTACGGGGAAAGCGTGTTGAGTGGGGAGTATCAGCACCATACTAAACCTGATTTTATTGCTGCAAATTTAGCTGCGGGGGTTGAGTGGATTTTGCAACATTTTGATTAGTGGCATCGGAATTGATATTACCCACAGCGGTGGGTGAGCACAGTTGAACCACGTCTGACACGGCAGTGCCGTGTCCCTACAATAAATGCTTGCGATGGTTACATCTCTCATCAAGGGTTCATGATTATTTTGGGGTAGGGAAACGGCATTGCCGTGTCCTCCGTTACCTGGCATTTAAGTCTTTGACAATTCAGTTTTAGAGGAAAGAGCTACGTAAGGAAGGGCGACTGTAAAGGTAGTACCAACGCCGATTTGGCTTTCGCAGGCGATCGCACCTCCTTGCAAATCCACAGCTTTTTTAACAATCGTCAATCCCAAACCGTTACCTTTAATCTTTCCACTATTCTTGCAACGGTAAAACATTTCAAATATTTTCCCTACTTCGGTTTCTGGGATGCCCATACCTTCGTCTCGGATGCGAATAATTAGTAAAGGAGAGTTAATATTTTTAAATGGGGAATTGGCAAACAAAGACTGAGTAGACAAGCAGAAAATAGCTTCTTTGTCTCCCTCGCCTGGTTGACGGCATTCCAATTCTAAGGTTATTTGCCCGCCGTCGGGAGAATATTTTATGGCGTTGACGATTAAGTTAGAAATAATGCCGTGCAGCAATTGTTGATCTAACATCGCGCTGGTAACGGCAGACGGGCTGAATCTTAGTTTGTGTTTGGCTTCATGTCCTAACTGCAATTGATCCAGCAAATCTTGACAAAATTCGAGTAAATTTATCGGTAATGGATTGCATTTGAGTCTCCCTGCTTCTGCTCGGCCCATGAACAGCATATCCTCGATTAGCTGGTTCATCTTTTGGGTAGCTGAGTGCACTAGGCGCAGGGTTTTGACTTGAGATTCGTCACTGCTGCGAGTGCGATCGAGTTCTAGGAGCTCGGCAGAGATTAAAATCGTGTTCAGCGGGTTCCGCAATTCGTGGGCAGCCATTGATATATACTGGTTTTGGCGGTGCGCTTTTTCTTCCACCGACTCTCTGGCTGCTTCCGAAGCTTTGAGAGCTGCTCGCATTTTGGTTTCGATTTCGTGCCTGTGGAGCGCAATCTCGATCGCCACCCGCAAATCATTTTGTTGAAATGGTTTGATAATGTAGCCGAATGGATCTGTAATTTTCGCTCTTTGCATCGTTTTATCGTCGGCATAAGCTGTTAAAAATACTGTCGGTATATCTATCTTATTTCTAATTTTTTCTGCGGCTGTCACGCCGTCCATCTCACCTTTAAGCACGATATCCATCAGCACTAAATCTGGCGGACTTTCGTCTACTTTTTCTAGAGCTTCTTCTCCTGAAGCAACAATAGCTGTTACTGCATAACCCAGCTTTTTTAATCTGCCTGCTATGTCCTGAGCTACAATTATTTCATCTTCTACTACCAATATTTTTATAGGATTCATATTTTTTTCTTAAATGCGACGCCGATAATTTAACTCAAGGAAAGTAATATGGTAACAAGTTCCGCACTCAGTGTCAATAACCAGATTTCCTTCTAATTGCTGAGTTAACATCCGCACTAATCGCAATCCTAATGTTTCGCTACTTTCCACATCAAAGTCCGCCGGAAATCCGCTGCCGTCGTCTTGAATACTTAAATGAAATTCTGGGAAATTACTTTCATTAAAATTAATACTAATTTCTCCCGATAAACTTTGACCAAAAGCATACTTTAAGGAGTTTGAAACCAGTTCATTAATGATTAAACCGCAAGGAATTGCCGTTTCTATATTTAAATATATGGAATCAACATTGAGATTGAATTTGATAGAAGTGTTACCACAACCAAAAGATTGATACAAATTAGCAATCAAGTTTTCAACGTAAGGGGGGAGGTGGATTCGATCGATATTTTCCGATTGATAAAGTTGCTCGTGAATCAGAGCCATTGAATGGATGCGGGTTTGGCTTTCTTCAAATAAAGCAAGCGTCGGTTCGTCTTCAATGTATTGAGCTTGAAGTTGCAGCAGGCTGGAAACTACCTGCATATTATTTTTGACTCGGTGGTGAATTTCTTTGAGCAATACTTCTTTTTCGCGGAGTGCCGCTTGGATGCGGGCCTCGGTCAATTTGCGATCGCTAATATCTTCGCAAATACCCGCCAGCCGATAAATTTTGCCCGCTTCGTCATAAATGGGAAAAGCTCGATCGCACACCCAGCGAATTGTGCCGTCAGGCAGTACAATCCGATATTCGATACTGGTGAACTCGCCCTGCAACACTTGCGGAAGTCCCTCTTGCAGCAAATGTATATCCTCTGGATGCACCCACTCCATCCATTTTATCGGTTCGGCATACAATTCTTCGCGACTGCGCCCCCAGATTTGTTCGTAAGCTGGGCTCAGATATAATAAATCGGTAAAATCAGCAGAAACTAGCCAGAAGGAATCTTGGATATTTTCTGCAAGCTGGCGGAAGCGTTCTTCACTTTCACGGATCGCTTTTTCTGCCTGTTTTGCTTGGCTGATATCTTCTGCAATCCCAACAACGCGGTAAATTTCACCACCTTGATTTCTAATCGGAAAAGCCCGATCGCGAATCCAGCGAATTTCGCCGTCTGGCCTGACAATGCGATACTCAATCTCGTCTTCAGCTAGAACTTGTTTAGTGAATGTAGCAATCACCCGAGCGCGATCTTCTGGATGGAGTGACTCTGCAAAAAAGCGCCCGCAAGCATACAAATCAGCACTGCTTCTCCCCCAAATTTTTTCGTAACCCGGACTGACATAAATAAATTCTTGGGGGTGAACGCCTACCATCCAAAACACGCTTTCAATATTTTCTGCTAGCTGTCGAAACCTTTCTTCGCTTTCCTTCAGTGCTGCTTCAGCTTTTTTGCGATCGCTAATATCTTCTATGACTGCTACATTGTAAATTGCTCCGCTCAACGGTTCTTGGACGAGGGAAACAGTGATATTTACCCAAATTAAAGAACCATCTTGGCAAACCAAGCGTTTTTCCATGTTGAAACAGTCAATTTCCCGGTCAAACAATCTGTTATTTTTTTCCCTGTCCGGCTCTAGATCTTCACAGTAACTGACATCCATCCAAGTTCCGCACAGCAACTCTTCCGCAGTATATCCCAAAATATTACAGAACTTTTGGTTGACTCGCAAATAGCGACCATTTTTATCGCAATGAGTAATGCCGACTGCTGCTTGTTCGACGGTTGCGCGAAAACGTTCTTCGCTATCTCTAAGGGCAGCTTCTGCTTTTTTGCGATCGCTAATATCGCGCTGCACCCCAAAATACCCGGCAATTCTGCCCTGGGAATCGTTAATGCAAATATAATCTCCTTCCACCCAAATTAGCTCACCATCAAACTTGCGATTGTCATTTTCGATGTGAATTCTGCCAGCATCAAAAAATTGCCTAATAATTTCTCTGTCACCAGCCAAGTTGTGGAACAAGAAAGAGTTAAGCGTCACGCCAATAAACTCTTCCCTAGTAGCTCCGTATTGAGCGATCAAAGCATCATTTGCCTTCGTTACCCGCCCGTTAGAAAATACGTAATCCAAAACTTTTTCTTTGTCAGAGGTATCGTCCCAGTACACTGGTTCGTCCAGCATCATAAAGAAAAAACCATCTAAAGATTGAGAAAAAAACAATTCTAGCTGTTCCTGACTTTCCCGCAAAAATTCTTCGGTACGCCAGCGATCGATAATTTCTTCCCGCAAGTGTTGGTTAGCTATTCTTAAATCTTCAGTACGCTTGTGATATTTTATTTCTAGCTCATTTTTAAGGCGTTGCAGCACGAATTCTGACTGTTTTTTTTCTGTAATATCTTGAGTAACTACCATGCCTGCAAAAATTTCTGCCTGGTCGTTTTTGACTGGAGAAACTGTTGTTGAATAAAATCGATCGCGATATTTATATTCAAAATTATTCTCTTCTCCTGCTAAAGCTGCGCGATATTTGGTCTCAAAAAATTCCAAATCTTCTGGCGGCGATATTTCCGACAAGGTTTTGCCTTCCACCAGTTCTTTGGACAAACCAACTACCGCCAAACCTTGACCGTCAACCAAAATATAGCGCAAATCAGAATCGAACAAAAATACCGATCCATTCGGATAATGCTTGATCAGAGTTCGGTACATTTCCTGGCTTTTTTCAAGAGATGCGATTAACTCAATTCGCTCTAGGGCAACTCGCTTGTGTTCAGTAATATCTATAACAATACCGAGAGTTTGTTTCGGCGAACCGTCAGAGTTTCTCAAGAAAACAATATCTCTGCCCATAAACCAGCGCCATTCACCCCGAGCATTTCTCAGCCTGTACTCGCACTCAAATATTTCGCCCTCCTTGAGTGTTGATATTTTTGCTTGGATTTCCGGGATTTTTAGCAAATCATCGGGGTGCATAATTGTGGGAAAAAGTGCGTCTCCTAACTGTTGAACTTGTTCGGAGGAATAGCCGAGAATTTGGTTAACTTGGTTGTTGGTATAAATATTTCGATTTTCAGTAATATCGTAAATGTACGCAAGGCCTGGAAGTGCTTCGGTTATACTGTGAATAAACTTTTGATTTTCTCGGAGAGCGGCATCTGCCTCAATTCGCTCGGTGATATCTTGGGCAACTCCGACTATTTGTTTTGGCCTGCCGTCAGGAGTGCGAGAAAAAATTGCGTGCCGATCGTGAAACCACCGCAATTCGCCGCTAGGGTGCTGAATTCGGTACTCTGTTTCCAGGATTTCTCCATCTTTAGCTACGGCTATTTCTGTTTCGACATGAACGCTAAGTTTCTCTATATCTTCAGCATAAACTAGCAAAGAAAGGGCATCGTTTCCCATTTCCTGAACTTGTGCCGCCGTGCAACCATAAAACTCGGCGATGTAGCGATTTCCATAGAGATTGCGGTTTTCTATGAGGTCGTAAATGTATAAAACACCGGGGGTAGTATCAGCCACCCTTTGCATAAATTCTTGATTTTGTCGGAAAGAAGCTTCTGTTTGAGTTAGCTCAATGATATCTCTTTTCAGTTGTGCTTCTAATTTGCGCCGCAATTCTATTTCTTCCTGCAAATTCTCTTCGAGTTGCCGAATTTTTTCTTTTTGCTCTGCGACTAGCGCTTCGCAGGTGGTGAGGGCGCGATCGATCTCTGTGGGCTCACTACACATAGTAAGTTCTTAATTTGCAGTTGCGGACTATAGTTGTGTCTAGCCTAACATTAGAAGGATCCAGTCTTGACTGCCAACTAGCACCATTTCACACAAAATTTACAAATATATTAAGTTTTGCCCAGAAAATGCCTGCTGATTGAGATTATTCCCATTTTCTGCCTTCTTCGCTTTGTGAAATTGAAATGTGAAATTGACCGCAGCCAGACAAAAGATTTATTACCTTCTGCTTTGTTACCAGAAAGAATTGGTTGAAAGCCTCTGGGTTTGGCGTAGAAATTAAAAGAAGACGATTCATTACTCCCATCCTCGGACTGACCGGAAGAGGTCGCCCTCAAGCGGTCAACTGTCAACTGTCAACTGTCAACTGTCAACTGTCAACTGTTGAAACATAGCGGCTTTCATTTCGGAACTCCGGCGGTCAAAACTTCATGACTGTCAATTGTCACCAAAACATCATCTTCAATTCTCACACCTATACCGCGCCATTTTTCAGGAACCTCCGGCTGTCCTTCAACGGGTTTAATATAAGGAGAAATATAAATCCCCGGTTCCACCGTCAGAACTTGTCCTGCTTGCAAAAGTTGCGGATTTTCGCCGTACTGATAAACACCGACATCGTGCACGTCCAATCCCAGCCAGTGACCAGTGCGGTGCATATAAAATGGCTTGTATTTCTCCTCTTTAATTATCTCTTCAATGTCGCCCACCAAAAGTTTTAAATCCATTAAACCTTCCACCAAAACGCGCACTGCGGTTTCGTGAATTTTGCTGTAAGGATTTCCCGGATATACTTGACTAATTGCTTGGGTTTGTGCTTGCAAAACTAAGTCGTAAATTATCTGTTGTTCGGCGGTGAATTTGCCGCTGACGGGAAAGGTGCGAGTAATGTCGGCATTGTAGTAGCCGCAAGCACAACCGGCATCTATTAGCAGCAAATCATTTTCCTGCATTTGGCGGTTGTTTTCGATGTAGTGGAGGACGCAGGAATTGTAACCGGATGCAACAATTGAAGGGTAGGCGGGGGTGCCGCCGTTCATGCCGAAAATATGTTCTATTTCTGCTTGAATTTCGTATTCGTATCTGCCTGGTTTGGCAAATTCTCGGGCGCGGTTGTGGGCGGTAACTGAGATATTAGCTGCTTTTCGCATTAATGCTAATTCTGTTTGGCTTTTTACCAGCCGCATCGGGTGTAATATGATGTTGGAATCTTCGATCGCAGTGGGGCCTGTACCGCGTTTGGGGTAAGTTCGCATCAAGCTTTGCCAGTGGTTGAGGACTGTTTGGTCGAAATTGCGATCGCGCCCGAAGTGATAATATATGCGATCGGCTTTTTCTAAATATTTTGGCAATTTTTCGGCAAGTTCGGCGATCGGAAACGCTTCATCCGCGCCGTACAAGGCTTTGGCGCCTTCAATTCCAGCGCGATAACCGTGCCAAGTTTCTTTTTCCAAGTCTTTTGGCTGCACAAACAAAACAAATTTGTGTTCTTCGTGGTGTGGTGCGAGCACTGCTACCGCCGCAGCTTCGTTGAAACCAGTTAAATAGAAAAAATCGCTATCTTGTCGGTAGGCGTATTCAACATCGTTGTGCATGACGGCTGCGGGCGCGCTGCGAAATATTGCTGTCCCGCTGCCAATTTTTGCCATTAACTGTTCGCGTCTTTGCCGGTATTCGATGGGGTTGGTCATCCGATTTTAGATTTTAGATTTTAGATTTTAGATTGCAGCCTACACAAGTATAGGGTGCGCGGTTAACTAGCCGTAGGGTGCGTCAGGGGGGAGAATTTTTGAGTAGGTACAAAACATATTCAGCCCCCTGACGCACCCTACAATAATTACTATTCATTACTCTAATCTTCTTCCTTCCAGGTAGAGGTCGCTATCCCCGGTCAACTGTCAACTGTCAACTGTCAACTGTCAACTGACAAGTATAGTCAACCATCCGAGACAAAGATGAGTTGCGATCGACTAAAGTCCACCTCGGATCGAAATTTGACCAATTTTCGCCATCTTGGCTAACTCTGACAGTTCTAAACTCTCGCTGCTTGCAGTTAACTTCCATCTGCACCCGCATTTTCTCGTTACTAAACTGCTGAGTTCCTAAAACTGTTCTGACAGGATAAGAGGGAGCACCGGGAAAATTGGATTTACTTAATTTTACGCTGCTGGGGTCAATGCAAATATCTACAAAACATCTTAATTTTTCGGCGCGGGCGCTCAAAGTATTGAGGGGAATAAAAATTAAAGTAGCTAGAAACAAGCTTGACAAATTATTGATTTTATGGGTGACAAATTTATTGTTCATCTGGGTTAATTTACGTTAATCTACTGTTGCTATTTTACAAACAAACTCGGCGGTTGAAACCGCTGCTACACAAACAAAACCCGCCTGCGCGGGTTGAATTTCTTCAGTCCGCGGAGGCGGACTTTGTTTGTGCGATCGTAAACTCAGCGAATTCTATTCGCCCTGAATATTTTCCGTGAAGATTAGCTTTTTAAAGCTGAGGAACGTATTGTTCTTTTTCAGGAACAAAAGTGTATTCAGAGACGATTAGGCGCAACTCTTCGCCGTCGATGGTTTCTTTTTCGATTAACAAATCGACTAAACGATCGACTACGGTACGATTGTCGCGAATAATTTGGCGCGCTTCGTCATAACAGCGATCGACAATCGATCGAACTTGTCCATCAATGCGAGAGGCAATTTCTTCGGAATATTCCGATCGCGCCGTGTAGTCGCGGCCGAGGAAAATTTCGCTTTGTTGAGCTTCTAGGGCGATCGGGCCCAAGGTAGACATCCCGTAGCGAGTAACCATTTGGCGGGCCATACCGCTGACTTGCTGCAAGTCGTTGCCGGCACCGGTGGTAACTTCAGCGTCGCCGAAAACTACTTCTTCGGCTGCGCGGCCGCCCAATGCACCGCTAATCCGGGCTAGGATTTGGGATCTCGAAATCAAACCTTGGTCTTCGCTGGGCATAAACCAAGTTAAGCCGCGGGCTTGTCCGCGAGGAACTAAGGTAACTTTTTGGACGGGATCGTGGGCTTGAATGACTGTGCCGACGATCGCGTGGCCGATTTCGTGGTAAGCAATCAAGCGTTTGCTCTTGCTGTCTACCAGCGGTGTACCTTCCATACCTGCGACGACGCGATCGACTGCATCGTCAATTTCCAGCATCGTAATCGCATCTTTGCGCCGTCTTGCTGTCAAAATGGCAGCTTCGTTGAGCAAGTTAGCCAAATCAGCACCGGTAAAACCGGGAGTGCGGCGGGCGATCGCATCCAAAGAAATCTCCTCAGACAGCTTCTTGTTGCGCGCGTGAACTTCAAGAATTTCCAACCTGCCCTTGATATCCGGTGTATCAACGCTAACTTGGCGGTCAAAACGTCCCGGACGTAGCAACGCCGAGTCGAGCACGTCAGGGCGGTTCGTAGCAGCAATGATGATGATGCCAGTATTGCCCTCAAAACCGTCCATTTCGGTCAGCAACTGGTTCAGGGTTTGTTCCCGTTCATCGTTACCGCCACCGATACCGGCGCCGCGCTGGCGGCCCACTGCATCGATTTCATCGATAAAAATTATACAAGGAGCATTTTCTTTAGCTTTCTTGAACAAGTCGCGGACGCGGGATGCGCCAACACCGACAAACATTTCGACAAATTCTGAACCGGAGATGCTGAAGAAAGGGACGGCGGCTTCACCTGCGATCGCTTTTGCCAGCATGGTTTTGCCGGTTCCGGGAGGGCCTACTAGCAGCACGCCTTTCGGAATCTTGGCGCCGACTGCGGTGAAGCGTTCGGGTTTTTTGAGGAAAGTCACGACTTCGGCAAGTTCTTCTTTGGCTTCTTCTACGCCTGCTACGTCGTCGAACAGTACGCCTGTTTTAGCTTCCATTTGAAAGCGTGCTTTGGATTTGCCAAAATTCATGGCTTGGCCTGGGCCCCCCGGCACGTTGCCGCCGCGGCGGAACAGGAAGAACAGCCCTCCTACTAATAAGAGAGGAAATACTAGATTGCCTAACACTCCCCAGATGGCGCCGTCGTTGCGGAGGGGGTGAGTGTCGAAGCTAATTTTGGAATCTCTGAGTCTAGAAACGAGTTCAGGAGCATTTGACGGCAAGTCTACCCGCCACCGCTGCTCGTGATTGTCCAGTTCGGGATCGACGGCTAGGATGATCGCAGTGCGGCCTCCGTCGTATAAATCAACACTGGTCACTCGATCGGCGTTTAAGTAATCTAAGAATCTACCGTAGCTCAGGCGGGTGCTGGCGGTGTTCTTGCTCATTTCTGCCGGGGACGCGGCGAAGGCTCCCTGCCACAGGAAAAAGCCGATGACTAGGGCGGGTAAAGTCCAAAGTAGTATAGTTTGCCAAGAAATTTTCATAAATGCGGGTGCCTTGAATTGGGGATAGATCGGGTAAGCTGGCGGTCTCGGATTAGTGTGACAAAAGTTTACACTCAGAATCTTTACTAAATTTAACTTAACAATGCACGATCGGGCAAGATGCCGGCGATCGTCGCGATCGAGAAAAAGTTAGCTTAGTTACGGTAAGGGCGATCGTCCCGAATATAATGTTTGGTGCTGATTTCAATACCGATCTAGGTAGAGTTAGAAGAATCGCCTCAAAACCCACTGTCTTTAAGCGCGGCAGTGTCCAGGGATAAGGCATGATAATGGTGAGGCTCAGTGAGGTAACACATTTCAATGACAACTAGACAGCTTGTTCCTAATTCGGCTATGCTGACGCAGCAGACTAAGATCGCTTCTCACAAATCGATTATTAGTGCTGATTTGGGTCGTACAGCAACTAAAGCTTGCGTGAGTCGCAACCCAAATGGTGTTGTTTTCATCCCTGCCAACGTGGCTACTATGCCCGTGGAAAAGGTGCGGGGCGGCAGCTTTGAGTCAAAAGCAACAGACCCTCTGTTGGATATGTGGCTGGAGCACCAGGGCAAGGGGTACGCCATCGGCCAACTGGCCGCTGACTTTGGCGCTAATCTCGGTGGGGCTGACCAGTCGAAAGTAGTAGATGCTTTGGTTAAGGTTTTTTCCTGTGCTGGATATTTCCAGATGAAGGGCGAAATGGCAGTAGTGCTGGGTTTGCCTTTTTATTCGCAGGATCAGTTTGAGAAAGAAAAGGAAGAGATTATCAGCCAACTGCGCTCTCCCCACGTTGTGGTATACCGCGGCGAGCGTTTGGAAATTGATATTCGCCACGTTTGGGTGATGCCGGAAGGATTCGGCAGCCTGATTTGGTGCGAAGCTCAAGACAACAAGGAGTTTACGCCGGAGTTGCCGGAACTGTCGGTGGCTGTGGTCGATATCGGACACCAAACTACCGATTTGTTAATGGTCGATCGTTTCCGGTTCGCCCGAGCGGCTTCTAAGAGCGATTCCTTCGCCATGAACAAATTCTACGAACAAGTTGCCTCAAAAATTCCGGGGGCAGACCCTCAATCCCTGTCTTTATTGGAAGGGGTGAACAAACCCGAAGGGCAGCGTTTCTACCGTCCTAGAGGAGCGACTAAGCCGACTAATTTAGATCCGATTATTAAGGATTTGCGGGAGGCTTTCGCTAACGAACTGTCCGAACGTTTGGTACAGTGGTTGCCGGAACGGGTGACGGACGTAGTTCTGACTGGCGGTGGCGGCGAATTTTTCTGGGAGGTACTCCAACCTTTGCTGAAAGACGCCAATCTTAAGGCTCACTTGGCTCAGCCTTCTCGGAAAGCTAATGCTTTGGGACAGTTTATTTATGCTGAGGCTCAGCTAGCCACGATAAAGTAACGCATTAAGGCTTGAACCCTATGGCACTGTGGGCAAAAAATAAGGCGAATTTCTCGGTGGCGTTTACGGAAGATGCTGCCGATCAAACTTTGCTGGCCGCTATTGAAAAAGAGTTGGCTTTTACGAAGTATCAGACTTTCAGCAATCTCTGCAAGCAAGCTTTGTGGCAGTTTTTGTCTGTATCTGAGTCTGCTAGCTCTACAGATAGCTCTGAGCGGTTGGAACAGGGTATTGCTGAACTTGCGGTCAGATTTGCTGAGTTTGAGCGCAATGTTTCTGCTGAGGAATTAAGCCGTTTGCAAGGACTGGAACATCACCTGAGTCAATTGGGCGCGCAGTTGGATCAGTTGCAGGGGAGTGTTGACAGTAAGTTTGCTCAAGTTTCTTTTGCCCAAGTTTCAAAAGTAGTAGAGCCTGATCCGATCGAGTCTGAGTCTGTAGCGAATGATACAGTTTCTGATGCTGAGGTTCCTCCTCGTCGGGAGTCCGATCCTTTATTGGAGCGTTTAAGTTCTTTGTTACCGCAAGATTTCTAGAATGAGGTAGAGCAAGGCTAAAAAGCCTTGAGATGTGATGTTAGTGGCCCGCTGTTGGCAGCAGGTACTGAATAAATAAACAAAGCGATCGCTCTTTTGAAAAAAAGGGCGATCGCTTTGTTATTAGTTATTGGTTATTAGTTATTAGTTATTAGTTATTGGTTATTAGTTATTGGTTATTTGTTATTTGCTGTTGGTTATTGGTTATTTGCTGTTGGTTGTTGGTTGTTGGTTGTTGGTTGTTGGTTATTGGTTATTGGTTATTTGCTGTTGGTTATTGGTTATTGGTTATTTGTTATTTGTTATTTGTTATTTGTTATTTGCTGTTGGTTATTGGTTATTTGTTATTTGTTATTGTTATTTGTTATTAGTGCGAGCGTCCCCGCTCGCGTATTGTACAATACGCGAGCGGGGACGCTCGCACTATACATAAATGCAAAACTGAGATGCTCACATTCCCAATTCCCAATTCCCAATTCCCAATTCCCAATTCCCAATTCCCAATTCCCAATTCCCAATTCCCAATTCCCAATTCCCAATTCCCAATTCCC
>NZ_JAEQDD010000198.1:0-1641 GCF_020737885.1 Microcoleus sp. PH2017_34_RAT_O_A
GGTCAGTTTCATGATAGATTTTAGAGACATAAGATACGCTGCACACTGAAATTATCTTTGGGTCATTATAGGATCAATCATTCTGTGGTGCTCCCTTATACGGCGACTGTCTACGGCATTACGCCCGATGAAGTGATGGAATTACTGGGCGAGTAATCGAATACAAAACTTTACAGTCGCACCCATTGACAAGTGGCTGCAAACCTGTAATCGTGAGTAACTAAGGAAGATTGATGCGCGGTAATGCGGTGTAATCAGCACCACACTAACCACGACTTCCCCAAACCGTTTATCAGCAACGTTTGGAGCCAATAAATTATGACACTTTCAAACGATTGTCCCTGCGGACGATCGCAACTCTTTACGTTTGAGACGAAAGAGGCAATCACTGTCGATCGCAAAACACTAGAGAAAATTTACCATTTTCTAGTTTCCTGCACCGACGAACTTGACGCAATCGACTCGCAGCAAGAGTTAATTGTGGTCGCCAAACAATATCTGTCAAGCAAATCCGACTTTTCGCTAGAGCGGGGTATCATGTTTATCGACTGCTGGCTAGGCGAACCGGCAGAAAGAATCGGAGTAGCTCAAAGCAAAATATTTCAAGCCCACCAAACTCTTGAATCTATCCTGAGAACTGAAAAAGCAGGGGTCAGCCATGACTAAGCCCGCCGTCAGTCACCGTCGCATAGACCAACTCAAAGCAGTTGCCTTTGACCTAGGCTTCACCAACGAAGACGCCCGCAAATTCGGCAAACTCAGTAAAACCGACACGTGGCAAAAACTATTCAGAGCACATGGGATTAGTGGTGATTCCTTTTTCTCACAACTCGACGACTGTCCAGCTCCTAACTCTATAGAAATGGCTGTAAACAGCACTGTAGACAGTCGTAAACTTATTAACTTCCTAGAGTGGGTTGATTTTTCTCAACTCATCGCCCTGACACTCACATCAGTGGGACTGTTTATGCTGCTGACTTCCGTGTGGACGCACAATCCTCTCAAATTCCTACCCTCCCCTATCCGCATCACCATTCAAATAGGAGCAAAATAATCATGGGAGTAATGACAACCTTATTCGGCGGTGGCGGTAGCGATGCCATCAGCCACAAATCAGAAGCGATTAGCAAACCAACGGATGCCAGCGTTATCACGCCGTTAAATCCCGGCAAGTTTACCTCTGTTCGCTCTGTGCCGGTGTGCGATACCCCGCGCTACTTCACCGCCGAGGAAGCGGACGCCATGAAGGAATTAGCAAAGGAAAAGACCGACGGCGCACGCCAATCAAAACGCGCTTATGGGGCGATGACCAAGATTGAAGAAGCCGATGCAAAAGTCCACAAGTTGCACCGGGGGTACGAGAAAGCCGTTGCAACCAACGAACTAAAAAAGAAACGCGCTGATGCAGGTCTAGGTAAGCACTTGCAGGGACTGCGCCCTGGTTATGCTCGCCTGGGCTTTGGGCTTGAGAAAGCTGAAACCGATGCTACTGCAAGGATTGAAGCCATCAAAACCAAGTTATTGGGCGGGGCAAAAGAATGATAAGAGGCCTCCACAAAAAGAATGATCCAATAGCTATGTGGGTTTAGCGAAAATTTCCACAAACCATTTGTGAAGATTGGGCAGACGATTTATCTGGGT
>NZ_JAEQDD010000199.1:0-1608 GCF_020737885.1 Microcoleus sp. PH2017_34_RAT_O_A
TCACCGAAAGACGAGCGGGAAGCCCCTGACTTCAGGCATGGGGAGGAACGCGGCTGTGGCTTCAGCCACCTTAAACTATCCATAGGAGTAACCATCCTTTTTGTGAATCGGTTGACAATATTTGTGGCTAATGCCCGACACTCTTGCGGCCGTTGTTACGATGTCAAATGAACCGGATGCACGGCAGAGAACACGACCTCTATAAGAGCCGATTTTCTGGCCTGCGGTAACAGTCGCTTTGACGATATCGCCGGTCTGAAAACCTTTGTGGATTTGCGTCCGACAGCGGTGACGAGTTGGAAACCCATACTTATCGGTTCCGCACATTTGCCTGGTTCCATGCCCTTTCGCAACAATCAGTAACGGCTTCGAGGTCAAGACTTCGAGTCCATCGATTCGACCCACACACGCCGCATCTAGCCAATGGGATTTCGACAATTCTAATCGGGTACGATTGAACTTAGTTTGTCCGCCCGTTCCGGTGGTGACAGGTAATCCCGTTTCTTTCAGATAGTTGAACAAAACCCATCGGGTTGAATTCACCGCTGTCGCATCTTTTAGTGGTGATTTTGCCTGCTTCAAAATCCGATTTAGCAGGTCAGGCTGGCTCGATAGAAAGTCCCGAATATCCTGATTTCCCTTGCCTTGATTGCAGCCGTGACAAGCAATCGTGAGGTTGGAAACTCGATCGGAGCCCCCCTTTGATTTTGCTTGAATATGCTCAACTTCCAACGGGACGTTTTCGACTGAGCAGTAAGCACAACGACGATTCCACTTTTCGAGCAAATATTCTCTGACTTCGTAGCCTTTTAGTTCTCCCTGTTGATACTGAACGCCTGAGATTTCAGAGTTTTGCATCAGTTGCAAATCGAATCGAACTAGCTCTTGAGCCAGACAAGTGATGGGTGCAAGTCGGATGAATTTTTGCACCCAAGTCATCGTTGTTAAAACGCGATGCTGCAAGCTGGGAGCTAACCAACCATCAGGGCGAGTCCGGTTGAGAAAACGTGCTTGCCGATAGCGAGTTTTGCGATTCCGTCTCCCACGCCGCAGTTGACGACGAGAGAGCAAAGCATTCTGAATTTGCTGCCCTCGGTGCTGCAATTGGGCTCCAAAAATGATTTTGTTGCCTTGCTTAATCGCGATTCCCGTAACCTTGGAGCCAGGATCTAACTTGAGTTCCAAATCTTGCACAGTGGCTTCAGGACGAGCTTCTTTTAAGATGATGCTGAAAGGGAAACGACGCAAAACAGCAGCTTCTCCTGAATTGAGAAGATGACGCGCTGTTCCTGGATGCACTGGGTCAAGGGGTCGCTTGTTCGTGTCGAGAACAAATACAAAATTGGACATTTGAAAGTCTCCATTGCTGGGTAATGTTTGCTTCGCCAATGTTTTCTAGGCTTGTGGTGCTGGTTGCACTTCCTTAACCCATTACAGATGTTTAACAACCAGCGATAGAGCTACAAACTAGCAACGCATTTGTAGGTATCGTGACCATAGAAAACGTAGACGTTTGTTGCGTCTGAGGCTGGTCATGTTGTGGCTTGCATCCCGCTCGAAGAGTCGGACAGTCTACAAGCCCCTCCCTTTAGGGATGGGGTTCATGAC
>NZ_JAEQDD010000200.1:0-1559 GCF_020737885.1 Microcoleus sp. PH2017_34_RAT_O_A
AGCTTGCTTACCTTGGGATGGCCGACCACTCAATAGCGCAGGAAGTGAACTCTTTCATTGTAGCTAAAGATGGCTTTAGTTAAGTTTGGGTAAGTTTTATGAAGCAGTCGGGAAAAATTCGATCGATTTATGCAGCGCTTCAATTGCAGAAACTACCGCCCGAGTTAGAAGAAAACGGCGATGCCTGCTGTTAACGCAATGTGATATATTGCAGGAATTTGCTTGACTGTTGTTAAAACCTGCGTAGGCGACAGCCGAGGCGTTAGCCATCGCCTCTCACCGAAAAATAAGGTTTAAAGTCCCTGGGCTCTGGTGTGCTGGTTGTGGCGAGAGTTGATTCTTTAGTTACGGGTATTGGTTAGTTTTTTTGACTAATCTCAGTGATATTACGTAATTTACAATAAAATCTTCACCAAAACTTTAATAAAATATACTGAAATGTGTGATTTACTGAAAATCAAAATAGTCGATCGACAAAATTGATAATTTAACACACATTCATCAGGAAGTTTTTTATGAATCCCATTACAAAAAACAGCTTTCGCTGGACTTACTCGGTGGCTGTCTTCCTTGCAATTATTGGATTACAGCAACCAAAGGCTAAAGCAGCAACGCTATCTAACGGCTGGAATTATGCGATCGACTCCTTCAACGACGGCGTGACAGATGGTAGAGTCGGCGGCGGCGAGTTTGAATTTTACGGCATCGCCATCAAAGAAACATCAGACACGGCTTTCATCGCCATCAACTCCAATCTCAGTTTAGCTGGATATGCACGCAGCAACGTTCTCCGAGGCAACATCAACTACGGCGATTTGTTTTTCAATTTTTCCGGTCAAAACTTCAACACAGCTAATGCAAATCGCAGCTTATTTGGCATTCGCTTTGCCGACGGCAATGACTCAGGTGTAGCGACAACAGGCATTTATAGCAATGTTACAGCGAAAAGCGTTACTCAAGCGAACGATGGATTTTCTAATCTAACCGGATACAATACTCATGTTCGATCGGGAGGTGGAACCTCGTCAATCGGTGATTTAGCTGCTACAGACCCGTATTTTCAACAAACAGGAGAAAATACCGTTCTCAATTCAATTGCTTCGGGTACAAAAGTAGGAGAAATCTCTGCTTTAACTTCAGCAACTTTGAGCGCCATGGGTCTTGATTTCTCGCAGTTTAATGCAGTAGGTTCTCAAACCATCGGATTCAGTTTCGATAAATCTGCTATGCCTTCTGGCAGTTATGTTGCTAATTTGTTTGCTGAGTGCGCTAATGATGCGATCGCCATTAAAGGAGAATTTGAGGCCGTACCCGAACCTTCTACATGGTTCGGTACTTTAGTAGGATTGAGCTTTTTAGGTATGGGTGCGGCGAAACGCAAAATCAAGCGCAAGGTTGCTTGAGGCGATCGCAGCATTCTGGCGAACTGGCTCTCTGGCCCATTCGACTATAACATTTACGGTATGTAGTTGCGCTTCAGCGCTCTTTGGCTTGGTATATGAAAGAGCGCGGCGTGGCTGATTGACGGTATGAATTAAGTTCTACCCAAAAGCGCAACG
>NZ_JAEQDD010000201.1:0-1500 GCF_020737885.1 Microcoleus sp. PH2017_34_RAT_O_A
CTGTAGTTTAGACTAACTAAAGATGAGAACGGTGGCCCAAGAAGAACTAGAGCCACCGTTAAGGAGAGAATGAGGGTGAAAAATAAAAACCTATCCACTCCTTAAATGAACAGTGAACGATTAAAGGACTTTCGTCAAGAAGCATACGAGTTATTAGTACGAGGCAAGGATGCAACATTCGAGCTGATGGATGCAGTGATGACCACGCCCGAATGCAGCCTGTTTGGCGGAATTTTCGCTCAATCCATTATTCCATCGTCAATGGCCAAGCGTCTACGAGGCATTGCAAGACTGTAGACCAGACCGGAAAAAACTGATGCTGCTGTATCTGGAGCAATTACAGAAGGAAGCACCCTCAACGGAACACGTTTTAGTGGCAATCGATCATACTGCATGGGGCAGACCAGATGCCAAAACATTACAAGACAGAACCCATGAATATCACAAAGGCGTAATTATTGGACAGGGGTACAGTACAATTGCGTGGATACCCGAAGCAGAAGGAAGTTGGGCATTACCCCTACTACATGAACGAATTAGTAGTTGGTCTTCACCAATAGAAAAAGCAGCTTCCCAACTCAAACTTGTTTGTGAACAGAGCATCAATCCAGTCTTAGCAGTTTTAGATCGAGAATATGGCAATGCAAATTGGGTACTGGCGCAAGCAGATATTCAAGCTGATTGTTTAATGAGAGTCCGAAAGAATGCCTGAAGAGTGGTCAGAACCACCAGCATATAGTGGTCGCGGCAGACCACGCAAGCACGGGCAGAAAATGAGACTCAACGACCCAACCACATGGCTCCAAGCGGATACTGTGATTGAAATTGACGAACATCCAGATTTGGGACAAGTCCGAGTCACTCAATGGCTAGACTTACATTTTTATCGTGCGCCTGGACAGAGAGTCAATTTAATCCTCGTCGCAAGAATGAAGCTCATGTCAAATGGTCAGCCATTTCCACCCTTATGGTTGGCTTGGGTGGGAGAACGAACTCTCCCTCTAGAAACAGTCTGGTTCAAATATTTACGACGTTTTGGAGTAGATCATTGGTATAGGTTTGCCAAGCAACGACTACACTGGACATTGCCTAACCTGAGAACTCCCGAACAATCCGAGCGTTGGAGTGATTTAATGCCGTTGATGAGTTGGCAACTCTGGCTAGCTAGGGATTTAGTGGTTGAGAATGTATTACCTTGGCAATCTGCTACGATTAATTTAACCCCTGGACGTGTTGCTCAATCAATGTTGTCGCTTTTAGTTGACATTGGTACTCCCGCAAAAATGCCTAAACAGAGGGGAAAATCCCCTGGTTGGGAAAAAGGAAGGGTACGGACCAAGGCACCGTGCTATCCCACTGTGAAAAAACGGGTTTCTCGACGTAAAAAGTCTTCAAGATTAGTTATTTAATCTTCTCCCTCTTGAGTTTTTGAGTAACAGCTTGCCGGATATTCAAAGGCGGCTACTTTTGGCTGCAATCATTTTTTAGTCTAAACTACAG
>NZ_JAEQDD010000202.1:0-1494 GCF_020737885.1 Microcoleus sp. PH2017_34_RAT_O_A
CTGTGCCTTAAGTTCGCGGTGTGAACCGCTCTCTCTCTGGCGCTTTATTAATATACTTATTTCGCAAGGGCTTGTCAAGCGTTTTGCGAAAATAATTTTTATCTTTCGCTCAATCTATACACCGTAAGGCTTTTGGGTGTTCCTCGATGCTCCGAGATCCGATTGCTCGTTCCTCTTTAACGCCAGAACCTGCTTTTTTACCCCCAATGTCAGTTTTTGACCGCCGTCTGTCATGAAGGGTCGGTAGAATCGTTGAGAGGTAAAATGGCTACTACATATAGAACCCTTTTGAGATCTTTTGACGATCGCCCGCGATTGAGACCCGCTCGGGCTATGGGCAAGCGGCTAGGGGCGCTCGGCTCCGGCTACAGGCGATTGCCATCCAATTGCCCCAAATTTAAGGTGATGCGGTTTCAACCGAAATTGGAAAGGGTGATTGGTTGTCTCTGCTTACTAAATTGATGTAACCCACATTCCGCACTTTAAGTTGAAAGTAAGGATTCAGGTCTAAAAACTTGTGGCTATAACGCTTTTCTGGCAAGGGTTATAGGACAAAATAATGGTTTTTGTCTTTATCTGTTGATTGTCAGGCCTATGACCAGAAATGACAGTTTTTCGTCATAAGCTTGATAATTGGAGTTTAAACTAAGCAGGTCAAAAAGTGCGATTGCCCAAAGACTAGCTCACGTTTATCACAGGGCGAACGCATCTAAATTTCATATTAACAGAATATGGTATATTGGAGGATGGTTCTTGATTACTCAAAAAATATTTAATTAGAGTTTGCCCTGCATGAAACTTAAACCTAAAATCACCATCGCCGACCATTTTGCTGACTGAGAAGATCCAAGAATTGAGCGGACGAAACATCATCAATTAATTGATATTATTACCATCTCAATTTGTGCCGTGATTTGCGGTGCTGATACATGGGTCGATATCGAAAGTTACGGGCGAGCTAAATACGGGTAGTCCCCTGAAGGAAAGGATCGAGAGAATAAAACTGAATTCAAATAAAAGTAGGGATTTAGAGTTGTAAATTAGCATTGTAATGATGCACAAACCGCCAAATTGCAGCAATATGATTTTCTAATTTTTTAGAGAAGGCTAGGCTCTTTCTTACCAGTCGAGACACTCGTTGTCGAATAGTACAGTTGAAGCGCTCGATATAGCTAGTAAAACCACTATCTTTATCTACGCTTTGATGACGTTTGCTGGGCAATACAGAATCATAAGCACAAAACGTGGTCAGTATAAATTACTGCACATTGACGGTACACTGGTGGCATTGAATTCCATAGATATTGAGCCGATACTGCGCTACGATCTCCAATATGTACACCAACAATTTCCCTAGTCTGGGCATCCAATGCCAGCCAGACCCACTGCTGATTGCCTTTACTATCAACGAATGACCATAACTCATCCATCTGAACATTCAAGCGCTTTTTTTCTTTGGGAGTCACTTCCACTTGCTTCTTAACAGCAGCCGCT
>NZ_JAEQDD010000203.1:0-1448 GCF_020737885.1 Microcoleus sp. PH2017_34_RAT_O_A
ACCTTAAATGTACGCGGAGACAGAGTAAGACTATGAAAGGTAGCATCAGTCGATGAGGCGTAAAGAATCCCCGCGCGTTTACGCCGGGGAGTATGTCAATGAGAGATTACTACCCGCTGAGGTGGTTGGGAGCTTTGGGAGCGCAAGTCGAAATTCTGGTACCTTGGGACTTGCGAGAGAAAATAGCTGTAGAAATCCAAAATACTGGCAACTTATACCTATAGTCTTTTGCCCGATAATTATTAAAGCTATTGTGGAAAACTTGCATATTTCTGTGGAAAACCCCCTTTTTCCTGTGGAAAACCACAACTAAACGAAGTGCGATTGCTCTCACCAGATTGATAGGATTTAAAAAATTGGAGGAATTGCGATCGCCTTTCATCGCCTTCCTCCTTTATCACTCAACCTGCTTTTTACTGGAAATACAGCCTAAATCTTTCTTGCTTCATCCTTACCTCTTGCTGATTCCTTCTTCCCTCTCTTGCGCCTCGTAGCTAATTTGGTCGGAATGGTAAGCAGGCGGCTCAACGTGAATTAAGATGCGTACAGGGCTGAAACGTTCTTCCAAACGGGCTTCAACTTCTTCTGTGATCCGGTGAGCAGTTTCTACATCGACAGCATTGACAATCATGTGCATATCAATAAACACTTGACGCCCGATCAGCCCGCGAGAGGCGATCGAGTGACAATTAACAACTCCGGGCACATCCATGGCAATTGCTTGGATGACTTCCGGTGCGATCGCCATTTCATCCACCAACCAAGGCAAATTTTCCGTTAAAACTTTCCAACCGCTGTGAAATACCAAAAGAGCCACTGGAAAAGACAAAAACACGTCCAGGGATTGCAATTGAGGTATCTTGAAAATCTGACCTTGCCAAACACCAATCAACCCGCCGATGACCATAATTGTCACCCAAACATCGCTCATCGTGTGTTGGGCGTCAGCCACCAAAATCGCGCTACCGAGACGTTTGCCAACTCTGCGCTCGTAAAAAGTTACAAAAATATTAATCCCCAGTACCAGCAGCAAAATCCACAGTTCATTTGGGGATATTTTGACAGCTTTACCGCCGTGTAGCAGCCTTTCGACAGCACCGCTGAGAATTTCAAAACAGGCAATTCCCAGAAAAACTGCAATTCCCAGAGCTCCGAGAGCGTCAAATTTCTGGTGTCCGTAGGGATGATCGCGATCGGGTTGCGGATTGGCATAATGATTAGTTACCAATCCTAAAATATTATTAGCGCTGTCCGTGACGCTGTGCAAGGCATCTGCCAGCAAACTCAAGGAACCAGTCAGCCATCCCACGCCTGCTTTAATTGCCATCACTAGCAAGTTTAGCAATAAGGGGACTTCCAAAAAATAAATCGTCCCGGACTGAATGAACTAAACTGAAGCCATGTTGAAACTTACAGACTCACTCAAAGTGTTATTTAAAGAGACAGCC